>DASSZC010000216.1:0-6453 GCA_035702925.1 Gemmatimonadaceae bacterium
GCTCGGCATGCTTCCGCGACACCTCCGGCGACGGTACCACCACATCGCACCCCGCATCGCGGCCGATCGAGATCCCCGTGGGGCTGACGATGTACTCGCGTCCGTCCACCAATGAGACGAGACGACCGCCGGTCGCGGCGGTCGCCTTTCCGCTCCCCGCGGGGCGCGGCTGGTACACATCGTCGATCTTGAGTCCGGTGAGCGCCTGTGTCTGTCCGGCCTTGCGATCGTCGCCAAAGAGAAGCTCGGCCCCCGCGATCTCGATCTTGTCGCCGTGGATCAGCGGGGTCGGATCGCTCCCGAGCTGGACCCCGTTCACGGAGACGACCGCCTCGCTCGACGCGCGACGGATGATCACGCTGTTGTCCGAGCCGGCCTGGAGCTTCGCCTGTACGCCGAGCGCGACTGGGCCGGCAACTGCGATGTCGGCACCGGAGGTGCCGACAGTCGTCTCGCCAACCTTCAGCGGGTACTGCTTGTCGCTCAGCTGGATGTAGGGCATGCGGTGGGTGAACGCCGGCCGGGCACTCGGGAACGCTCCGAAGTTATCCCCCGCCCGTACCCCGAGCAAGCACGATCCGGTGATGGAGCGCACCACCGCGTTTCAGGCCAGCCCCGCCTGCAGCCGGTACAGCCGCTCGTACAGCCCGCGCTTCGCCACGAGCTCGGCGTGCGTTCCCTGCTCGCGTACCTCGCCGAGGTGGAGCACGAGGATGCGGTCGGACCCGACGATCGTGCTCAAGCGGTGTGCGATCGCGATCGTCGTCCGCCCGCGCATCAGCTCCGCGAGCGCGCGCTGGATCTGTGCCTCGATCTCGCTGTCCACCGCGCTTGTCGCTTCATCGAGGAGCAGCAGCGCCGGGTCGGACGCGATCGCCCGCGCGAAGGAGAGCAGCTGGCGCTCGCCGACGCTCACCGACGCGCCGCGTTCGCCGAGCTCGTAGCTGTACCCGCCGGGGAGCCGCTGCACGACGCGATCTGCGCCCACCCTCGTCGCCGCCGCGACAACCTGCTCGTCGCTCAGCGGTGCACTGAGACGGATGTTGGTCGCGACGTCTCCGGCAAAGAGAAAGATGTCCTGCTGCACGTATCCGACGAGCTCGCGGAGCTCCTCGAGCGGCATCTCGCGGATATCGACGCCGTCCACCGATATGCGCCCGCGCTGCGGCTCGTAGAAGCGAAGGAGCAGGCTGACGATCGTCGTCTTCCCCGCCCCCGTATGCCCGACGATCGCCAGCGTCTCACCCCGCCCGACGTGAAAGCTCACTCCCTTCAGCACCCACTCCGGCTCCTGGTAGGCGAACCAGACGTCCTCGAAGCGGACGTCCACGCCTCGTCGTTCATCGCCGCTCTTCGCCGTCGACACCGGCGCGATCGCCGCGGCCGCGCCGCGCGTCGTCGCGGTCCCCAGGGCGGCGGGGGTGTCGAGCAGGGTGAAGATCCGCTCCGACGCGGCCATCGCCTGCTGCAGGATGTTGTACTTCTCCGAGAGATCCTGCAGCGGCTGGAAGAACCGGCGCAAAAGCTGGAGGAACGCGGCGACGGTGCCGACGGTCAGCGCCCCGATTCCCACGCGGTGCGCCCCGGCGACGACGAGGATCGCCAGCGCGATCGTCGTCAGCAGCTCGATCGCCGGGAAGTACAGCGCATAGACGGTGATCGACGCGAGATTCGCGTCGAGATGGTCGCGGTTCAGGCGGTCGAAGCGCTTCGCCTCGTCGCGCTCGCGGCCGAACAGCTGCACCACGCGCATCCCGGTGATGCGCTCCTGCAGGAAGGCGTTGATGCGCGCGATGCGCGTGCGCACCTCGCGATACGATTCGCGCACCGACTTCCTGAACAGGTGCGAGACGAGGAACACGAAGGGAATCGTCGCGAACCCGGCCACCGCGAGCCGCCAATCCACCCAGACCATCGCGATGCTGATCGCGACGAGCGTGAACAGGTCGCCCAGTCCCGACACCACACCAGCCGTGAACAGCTCGTTCAACGACTCGACGTCGGTCGTCACCCGCGTGATCAGGCGTCCGACGGGGTTGCGGTCGTAGAAGGGAATCGGCAGCCGCTGGAGGTGCGCGAACAGCTCGCCGCGGAGGTCGTGCATCACCCGCTGCCCGAGCAGCGCCGTCAGGATCGTCTCCCCGTACGAGCAGGCGAACTGCGCGACGAGGGCGAAGGTGAGCAGGATCACCGACGTCTTCACGAGCGGGATGTCGCCCGCCGGCACCGCGACGTCGATCACCCGCTTGGTGAGCAGCGGCCCCACCAGCTGCAGCGTCCCCTCGGTGAAGAGGAAGAAGAGCGCGCCGGCAACGAGCGTGCGGTAGGGACGGACGTAGGTGAGGAGCCGGCGCATGAGGCGCCCGTCGTACGCCCTGCCGAGTACGTCCTCCTCGTGAATGCTGTGCTCCGTCATGTCGGCGCGGTCATGTTGGCGAATGCTAGTGACCGGGTTCGCGCACGGTCAACGCGCCGCCGCACCCGCACGAGAATGCCCGTTCCGGACTCGACCACAGTCCAATGTTCACGCCGCTGGCACCCGGGTTGCGATAGCATCACGCGCAACCCCCAACCCTTTGGAGGCAACATGGGATTCATTGCTTGGATCGTCCTCGGTTTGATCGCGGGTGCGATCGCCAAGGCGATCATGCCGGGCCGGGATCCGGGCGGCGTCATCGTGACGATCCTCATCGGTATCGTCGGCGCCTTCATCGGCGGCTTCCTTGGTAACATGATCACGGGAAGCGGAGTGAGTGGGCTGAACCTGTGGAGCATCATCCTCTCGATCGTCGGCGCGATGCTGCTGCTCTGGATCTATCGCTTGACGACTCGCGGCCGTCACACCACGGTCTGACTTTCGATAGCAATGCGCGCTGCGATGTCGCAGCGCGCATTGCTGCGTGGGGCTCACGGTGCCACTGATTCTCTACTGGGTGCTGCTCGGCCTCGTTGCCGGCGCGCTCGCGAAGTTCCTCATGCCCGGACGCGACCCCGCCGGGTGCATCTTCACGATCATCCTCGGCGTCATCGGCGCGGTGGTCGGTGGGTGGATCGGCACCTACTTCGGTTGGGGCCACGTCAGCGTCGGGATCCTCGACCTGCGATCGGTCGGCATCGCGACGTTCGGCGCGATCATCCTCCTCGCCATCGGCCGCCTCCTCCGCCGCGGCGGGCGATAGCGGCACCCCCGCCGCCACCCGAAGGAACCCCGCAAACGCGCGCGCGACGCCTTATCTTTCGCAGACGATGAAATCGATCGTCGTCCGCGGCGCCCGCCAGCACAACCTCAAGGGATTCGACGTCGAGATTCCTCGGCGCTCGTTCACCGTGATCACCGGTCCATCGGGATCGGGGAAGTCGTCGCTCGCCTTCGACACCCTCTACGCCGAGGGACAGCGCCGCTACGTCGAGTCGCTCTCCGCATACGCGAGACAGTTCCTCGTGCGGATGGAGAAGCCCGCGGTCGACTCGATCGAGGGGCTCGCCCCCGCGGTCGCCATCGAGCAGAAGAACCCGACGAAGACCTCGCGCTCCACCGTCGGCACGGCGACCGAGATCTACGACTACATGCGCCTCCTCTGGGCGCGCGTCGGCCACACGATGTGCCCGAAGTGTGGTCGCGAGATGAAGCCGGACACCGTGCAGAGCGCGACCGATGCGCTGCTCAAGCTTCCCGCCGGGACGCGCTTCTCCGTCACCTTCCCGCTCCGCCTCTCCGACCAGGTCACCCACGAAGTCGTCGTCGAGAACCTCCGCGCGCAGGGCTTCCTCCGCGTCGTCCTCGACGGCGTGACCAAGCACCTCGACGACCTCGCGACCGAGCCGGTGGACGTCACCTTCGCCAGGGAGCTGCTGGTCGTCGTCGACCGGCTGGCGGCGAGCCCGGAGTTCGCCGGCCGCATCGCCGACGCGTTAGGCACCGCCTTCCGTGAGGGCTATGGTGACGCGGTCGCCCTCGTCGCCGACGCGTCGGCCGAGCGCGTGCGCTTCACCGAGCGCTTCGAGTGCCCGTACGACCACACCACCGCGCCGGCGCCGACCCCGCAGCTCTTCTCGTTCAACAATCCGCGTGGTGCCTGCGAGACCTGCAACGGGTTCGGCGCGGTGCTCGAGTACGACGAGGCACTCGTCGTCCCCTACCCCGAGCGCTCGCTCCGCGAGGGGGCGATCGCCCCGTGGACGATGCCGCGCTACGAAGGAAAGCGCCGCGCCCTCGCCGAGTTCGCGAGGCGCGAGCGCATCTCGATGGACGACCCGTGGCGCGACCTGCCGGCGAGCGCGCGCGAGAAGCTGCTTCGCTCGAAGTCGCGCGGCTTCATCGGCATCCTCCCCTTCCTCGAGGCGCTCGAGGAAAAGCGCTACAAGCAGTACATCCGCGTCTTCCTTCGCCAGTACCAGACGGCGAACGAATGCCGTGACTGTCGCGGGACGAAGCTCAAGCCGGAAGCGCTCAACGTGAAGATCGCCGGGCGCGACATCGCCGCGGTGAGCGCCCTCCCCGTCGAGGAGCTGCTCCCCTGGCTGACCAGCGTCGCGCTCTCCGAGTTCGAGTACGGGGTCGCCGCGCACGTGCTCAGCGAAGCGCGCGACCGCGTCCAGTTCCTCTGCGATGTCGGCCTCGGCTACCTCTCGCTCGACCGCGCCGCGCGCACCCTCTCCGGCGGCGAGGCGCAGCGCATCGGCCTCGCCAACTCGTTAGGCGCGCACCTCGTCGACACCCTCTACGTCCTCGACGAGCCGTCGATCGGGTTGCACTCGCGCGACATGGACCGCTTGCTCAAGCTGCTGCAACGGCTGCGCAGCGGGGGGAACACGGTGCTCGTCGTCGAGCACGACATCGACGCGATCAGGGCGGCGGACTACATGGTGGAGCTCGGGCCAGGCGCCGGGGAGCACGGGGGCAACCTCGTCTTCACCGGCCCCATCTCGCGCGTCTCGGAGAGCCCGCTCACCGGGAAGTACCTGAGCGGCGAGCGCTCGATCCCGATCCCCGCCGAGCGGCGACGCCTCGGGCCGCGCTGGCTCACCCTCAGCGGGGCGCGCGAGCACAACCTCAAGGATGTCGACATCCGCATACCGTTAGGCACGGTCACCGCGGTCACCGGCGTCTCCGGCTCGGGGAAGAGCACCCTGGTTCACGACGTCCTCTACCGGGCCCTCGAGCACCGCCTGCACGGCGAGCACTCGGCGAAGCAGCATCTCGGCGAGCGCGTCGGCGAATATCGCGAGCTCACCGGCACCGAGGGGATCGACGACGTCGTCCTCATCGACCAGGAGCCGATCGGCCGCTCGCCGCGCTCGAATCCGGTGACCTACGTGAAGGCCTTCGACGAGATCCGCCGCATCTTCGCCGACGCTCCGCTCTCCCGGCAGCGCGGCTTCAGCGCGGGAACCTTCAGCTTCAACGTGAAGGGCGGCCGCTGCGAGAACTGCGAGGGCGCGGGGTATCTCGAAGTCGAGATGGTGTTCATGGCCGACGTCTTCGTGCCCTGCGACAACTGCGGCGGGAAGCGCTTCCGCCAGGATGTGCTCGAGGTTCGCGTCAATGGCAGGAACATCTACGAGGTCCTCGAGCTCACCGTCGACCAGGCGATCCGCTTCTTCCCGCGAGAGGAGAAGCTCGGGCAGGCGCTCTGGCAGCTGCAGCAGGTCGGACTCGGCTACCTCACCCTCGGCCAGCCGGCGACGACGCTCAGCGGTGGCGAGGCACAGCGGCTCAAGGTCGCGCGCGAGCTCGCCCTCGCGACGAAGAAGTCCGGGAAGAAGCTCTACATCATGGACGAACCGACCACCGGGCTGCACCTCGAGGACATCCGCAACCTCGCGAAGGTCTTCGACCGGCTCGTCGATGCCGGACACACCCTGGTGCTGATCGAGCACAACCTCGACGTCATCAAGCTCGCCGACTGGGTGATCGACCTCGGTCCGGAGGCGGGGATCCGCGGGGGCGAGGTGATCGCGATGGGACGGCCCGAGGAGGTCGCGTCGATCGACGCCTCGCATACCGGCGTCTGGCTCCGCACCGTCCTCCCGACGGCACCGATTTCGCGCCCCGCGGTGAAATCGCGGCGCAAGGACGTTGACCGCGAAGCTCGCCCCGCCTAAATTCAACAGACTGAGCCCGAGTTGTCCTGGCAGTCAGGCTATCGGCGCCGCATTCATTCCCCGGTAGCTCAGTTGGTAGAGCATTCGACTGTTAATCGAAATGTCACAGGTTCGAGTCCTGTCCGGGGAGCCTGTCATGAGCCCCCTTCGTCGTCCGCGGCGAAGGGGGTTTGTTCTTTCACGGCTGTGAACATCACGCGACGACCGACTAACTTCGGGTGTCCGAACCGGGAGCCTTGGCCGCGATGAACTCTGCAGCGCCGCTGGTTGGTGTGATCATGGGAAGCCGCAGCGACTACGAGTCGCTCGCCCCGGCGATCGAGATCCTCACCGAGCTCGGAGTTCCGC
>DASSZC010000403.1:0-5683 GCA_035702925.1 Gemmatimonadaceae bacterium
GGCCATCGTTCAGCCGGTCGGCCCCGTGAATTCCGGGAACCCGGCGGCGCGGCAGGACTTCATCGTGGGCAGCGTGCGCGCCGCCGCGTCGAGCGCGGCGATCAGGCTGATGACTGCCTCGTACTGGTTCAAATCCTGTCGCGCCTCGGCGAACCACAGGCTCACGCGGGCGGTGTTCGCGTTGGCGACCATGGTCGCCGTAGCAGCCGCGGCGGACGCGGTCTGACCCGCCGGCGGCGCGGCCGGCGCTGCCACGCGCGTCTCGGATGCCGAGTATGCGTTGCCACCGGCCCCGCCCGCGATCTCACCGAGCGTGCGCGCCACCGACCCGAGGTGGGCGCGTTCCGCGGCGATCGACCCGGCGCTGTCGCACGTCGCCGCGGAGGCGGCGGCGCGCTGCACCAATGCGGGTCGGCGAAGTGAGGCGCAACCGGCAAGCACCATCAGACCGACCGCAGCGTGGATCGAGCGCATGCTACCTCTCCTTTTGGAGTTGGTCACGCTATCCGCGGGCGCGCCACCTCCAGGCCACGCGCCTGTAGCGAACGTTGCTGCACAGTCCGCGCCGTCGCAAGTCCCGCGGCGGGGGCCGCCAGTCGTTAGGCGACCGTGTACTGCTGCGTCACCTCCCGCCGAATCCCGCCGCCTTGCATGCCGCGGCGTCCGGACCCGGTGCTGCGCGAGGGCGTGAACTGGCGGCGTCAGTCGACGTGCCCCGTCGCGCGTTCTCATCCTCCCGCGCTTGCGTGGCAAAGTTCGCCGCTACGGCATCCTGAGAATCGGCGATCAGACCGACTGCGACGGACTCCTTCGACGTGCCCACCCCCACCGCGCGATCGGTCGAGGGAGGCGACACCCCGGCCGGCGGTTGCGCACCCTGGGCGACGGCTGCGGTGGCATGGGTCCGGTCGGCGTCGGACCGAGCCATTGCCGCGAAGTCAGTCGCCGCACGAGCAACATCTGGTGAGTTCGACGCTCCAGCCTCCGCAGCCGGCGCGCTATCGCGAGAGAAGCGCGCGCAGCTCGCGGCGGACGGCTCGACGCGCGTGAGATGCGTCCAGCTCTTGCCCGGGACAGCGCAAGCGCCGAGTGCAACGACTGTCGCCATCAGTGTCGCATGCGTCCATCTCGTCATTGGTGCCTCGCAGTCATGAGGGTGCCCGCTGATTCTCAACATGATGCATCGCCACTGCCACTGGAGGAAAGACAGCAATCTGCTCTCCGAAAGCTGCCGTTAGAATGACATAACGGCCAGCTCTCGGCAAGCCGTCCAACAAGCACCTACCGACGCATCCGACGAAGATACCAGGCCCCGACGCAGGGGTTCCGGGCTAGGCGACTGCGTACTGTTGGGTCACGTCCCGCCCCGCCGACTTCACCACCAGCTTGAACTCGTCCGGCCGCAGGAGCGGATCGTCCCGGACGTCGAGCTTGAAAGGGATCGCCTTCTCCAGCTTCTTCACGAAGTCGCGCTCCTCCTGCAGGAGGTACATCGCGACCTCGGGGTGCAGGCGGACGACGAGGTTGTCCTTCTTCCCCTCGACCGCGATGCGCTTGACCGAGCGCTCGACCCGTCGAACGATCGTCTCCGGCGTGAAGACGCGCCCGGTACCATGACAGGTGGGGCACGCCTCGGTCATGCTCTGGAGATGGCTCTGCCTGACGCGCTGTCGAGTCATCTCGATCAGCCCGAGGTCGCTGACCGCGAACGCCTTCGTCCGGGCGCGATCGCGGCCGAGGTGGGTGCGCAACTCCTGGAGCACCTTGTCGCGGTTCGCCTTCGTCTCCATGTCGATGAAATCGCAGACGATGATCCCCCCGACGTCGCGCAGCCGGAGCTGGCGCGCGACCTCGCGCGCCGCCTCGGTGTTGGTCTTCAGGATCGTCTTCTCGGCGTCCTTCTTTCCCGTGTAGCGCCCCGAGTTGATGTCGATCGAGACCAGCGCCTCGGTCGGCTCGATGATCAGGTACCCACCCGACGGCAGGTCGCAGCGACGCTTGAAGAGGTCACGGATCTCCGTCTCGATGTCGAACTTGTCGAAGATCGGGATCTGCTCCTCGTACAGCTTCACGCGATCGAGGAGCTCGGGGCCGACCCCCTTGAGGTACTCCGTGATCTCGTTGAACAGCTGCTTCGAATCGACGGTGAGCGAGTCGACTTTCGTGCTGAAGAGGTCGCGGATGATCCCGCGCGTCAGGCTCGTCTCGCGGTGGAGGAGGATCGGGGCGCGGGTGAAGTTCGTCTTCTTCTTGATCCGCTTCCACTGGCTGATGAGGGTGTTCAGCTCGCGCTGGAAGGTCTCCTGGGTGACGTCCTCGCTGACGGTGCGGACGATGACCCCGCCGCTCTTCTCGGGGAGGATCGCCTGGACCTGCTCGCGCAGCCGCTTCCGCTCGTCGCGCTCGCCGATCTTGCGGCTGACGCCGACGCGCGAGGCGAAGGGCATGTACACGAGGAACCGGCCGGCCATCGAGACCTGCGCGGTGACGCGAGGCCCCTTCGTCGAGATCGGCTCCTTGGACACCTGGACGATGATGTCCTGGCCGCGCTTCAGCAGCTCCTGGATCGGTTGCGCTTCGCGCTCGGGACCGCCGTTCCGCCCGCGGCCACGCCGCTTCTGCGGCTGCGGCGACTCGTCGTCGCCTTCGTCCTCGTCATCGGCCTCGTCTTCGTCGTCAGGCGCTTCGGCCTCGGGGTAGACGAGGTCGGAGGCGTGGAGGAAGGCAGCCTTGTCGGTGCCGATGTCGACGAACGCGGCCTGGAGGCCGGGAAGGACCGCTTCTACGCGGCCGAGGTAGATGTCGCCGACCATGCGCCGGTTTTCCGGACGGTCGACGAGAAGTTCAACGAGCTGGTCGTCCTCGATGATGGCGACCCGCGTCTCGCGCGGGTTGCCGTTGATCAGAATTTCGCGTTTCATCTGTGCCCGGCCACGCACGCATGCCCGGCGACTCGACGGGATGCGGGGGACGGAGGGGTGAAATGAGGTGGATGGCCGTCGATGCCGCGAATCGTGAGGCACTCGACGTCGCAATCGGAGTCTTCGCCGGTCGGCGCGCGATCGTGCACATCCCTTCCGTCCGGCGCGCGCGCGGCTGCGCATGCGTCGGGATAAGGACGGTGGACGTACGATCAGATGGTGACAGGATCACCGGACGCGCCGTGGAGAAGTCGCGCATCGCCAACGCCGATCGTGCTTCGGCCGAGCGATGTCGCGGAAAAGCCTGCGGGGCGAGCCGAGTCGCGGAACGCCGCGCAGGCGGAGAAAACGAATAGTCTGCGAGCTGCAACAGCTGCTGCATTACTAACGATCACTGGCTGTTTGCGCAACGTTGACAACGAGTTACGCGCACGAGGTCGCGTTGCGACCGACCAGCGCGCCGACGATCAGACGCCGTGGCGCTGCTTCAGCCAGAGCCGGATCCCGAGGTACGCCATCGCCCCGGCGTAGCCTAACGCTGCCTTCCACTCGCCGTGCTTCATGTACAGGTCCATGCTGAACCCGACCCCCTCCGCCGGCATCCCGCCCCCGCGCCACGGGGTCAGGCGCGGAAAGAACGCGGGGACGTTGTTCTGGAACCTGGGGTAGTCGTTGGGGAACCGCCCCTTGATGTTCGCCTTCTCCCGCGCCATGGTCGGCGCGTAGATCACGAGGAAGAAGATCGCGACGAGAAAGACCAGCGCCCAGTGCGCGGCGATCGCGAACCCGACCGAGATCATGAAGCTCCCGAAGTACAGCGGGTTTCGCGTGTGCGCGTAGGGGCCGCTCGTCGCCAGCCGGTCGTTTTTCATGATGTGCCCCGACGCCCAGCCGCGGATGACCACACCGATCAGCGCGACGATCCCGCCGATGAGGAGCGACTGCCAGGTGAAGGTGTGCGCCCGCGGGGCGAAGATCACGTACAGGGCGGCGAGGATGAAGCCGAGCGGCAGCCGCAGCTTCTTGGCGAGTTCGGAGGCGGTCAATCCGCGAGCTCCTTCAGAATGTGGCGTGCGATCACGAGGCGCTGGATCTCCGACGTCCCCTCCCCGATCTCGCAGATCTTCGCGTCGCGCATCATGCGCTCCACTGGGTATTCCTTGGTGTAGCCATAGCCGCCGTGCACCTGGATCGCCTTGATCGTGTTGCGCATCGCGAGCTCGGAGCAGAACAGCTTCGCCTGCGCCGCCTGCTTCGCGAAGGGCTTGCCGTGCATCGCCAGCCACGCGGCGTGGAAGGTCAGGTGCTTCCCCGCTTCGATCTCGGTCGCCATGTCGGCGAGCTGGAAGCTGATCCCCTGGAAGTCGGCGATCCGCTGGCCGAACTGCTTCCGCTGCGCGGCGTACTTCACCGCCTCCTCGTAAGCGCCCTCGGCGATCCCGAGCGAGAGGGCGGCGATTCCGACGCGCCCCGCGTCGAGGGTCTTCATGAAGTTCGCGAACCCCTTCCCCTCCTCGCCGAGCAGGTTCTCGGCGGGGACCTCGACGTCCTCGAAGATCAGCTCGCGGGTGTCGGAGGCGCGCCAGCCGAGCTTGTCCTCCTTCTTTCCCGAGCGGAATCCACGCATCACCGGGAGCGATGCGTCATGTCCGATGCCGACCGCCTTCGTCTTCTCCAGGTCGGTGGTCTCCTTCGTCAGGATGAAGGAGCTGATCCCCTTCGTCCCCTTCGACGGGTCGGTCACCGCGGTCACGACGAAGATCTCCCCCACTCCACCGTGGGTGATGAAGATCTTGCTGCCGTTGAGGAGGTAGTGGCTCCCCTTCCGCACCGCGGTCGTCTTCGTGCCGCCGGCGTCGCTCCCCGCGCTCGCCTCGGTCAGCCCGAAGCCGCCGAGCACCGAGCCGGAGGCGAGCAGGGGGACGTAGCGCTTCTTCTGCGCGTCGCTGCCGAAGTTGACGATCGGCGAGGTGCCTAACGTCGTGTGGGCGGAGATGGTGATCGCGTGCGAGGCATCGACCTTCGCCATCGCGTTGATGGCGATCATGTAGCTGAGGAGGTCGAGCCCCGCTCCTCCCAGCTCTTCCGGCCATGGGATGCCGAGCAGCCCGAGCTCGCCCATCCGTCGCACGTTCTCCCAGGGGAAGCGGCCTTCGGCGTCGAGCTCGCGCGCGACGGGGGCCACTTCAGATCGCGCGAATTCGCGAACCATGTCGCGAACGGCGAGGTGCTGCTCGGAAAAATACAGCGAGTCGTCCATTTCCTCAGGCGGCTTCGGTTTCTTCGTCACGAAGCACAGCGAGGAACCGCTCGCCGTACTTTTCCAGCTTCATCGGTCCAACCCCTCGGATGTCAGCCATCGCCGTCGTCGAGCGCGGTCGCCTCACGGCCAGCTCGGCGAGGGTGCGATCAGGAAACACGACGTACGGCGGCACCTTGTCCTCGCGCGCGATCGACGTGCGGAGAGTCTTCAACCGCGCGAGCATCGCCTCCGCGGCCGCGTCGAGCTGCGGCGCGTCGGCGACCCCGTTGTCCTCGAAGCGCACGAGGACGTCATCCGTACCGACTACACGTCCCCCGCCGCGGCGTGGCCTTGGTGCCGGTGCCTCGCTCCGCCGGCGAGCCTTTGTCCGCGGCGCAGCGCCGGCATCGGACGCGGGGACGTGAGTCCCCATGCAGTTGTCGCACGCACCGCAGCTCGGCCGCGCCGCCGGATCGCCGAAATATCGGAGCACGAACCCGCGACGGCAACCGCGCGTGTA
>DASSZC010000241.1:0-10623 GCA_035702925.1 Gemmatimonadaceae bacterium
AGTTCGCCGCCGCCGTGACCGAGAAGATCGCCGCCTTCCTCGTCGCCCTCGCCGCGGCGGAGCCGGAGACGCTCTACGAGGACGGCAGCCATTAGCCGTTAGCCATTAGCAGGCAGTGACAGCGTCAACCGCAGTCGCTCACAGCTAACGGCTAATGGCTAACGGCTGCCGTTCATCCCGCCCGCGCCGGCACCGGGCGCTCCCCGGTCACCATCAGCTCGTCAGGGTTCTCCGGGGTCTCGGCGCGGGGGAGGTCGGCGAGGAACCGGGCGCCGCCGTTAGGCGCGTCGGTCACCTGCACCGAGCCCCCGCTCTGGAGGACGAGCTCGCGGACGACGGCGAGGCCGATCCCGGCGCCGGTCGCGCCGGCGGCGATCGATTCCTTCCGCCGGTAGAAGGCGCGCCAGATCGCCTCGCGCTCGGACGGCGGGACCCCCGGCCCCTGGTCGTCCACCCACACGCGAACGATCCCGTCGAGCCCCTTCGCGCCGACCGTGACCTTCTGGTCGCGGGGGCCGTACTTCACCGCGTTCTCGAGGAAGTTGAGCAGCACCTGCCGCAGCCCGAGCGAGTCGACCGTCGCCCAGAGGTCGGGCTCGATGTCGGCCTCGATGTGCACGCCGCGCTCGGCGGACAGCGGGGCGAACGATTCGATCGTCTGCCTGACGGCGCCGGTGACGTGCGTCGGGATCGACGACGCGCGCTCGGCCCGCTTCCTCAGCCGCGTGTAGTTGAGGATGTTGTCGACGAGGATCGTCAGCCGGCTCGCTTCCTTCTCGATGATGCGCAGGGCGCGGTCGGCGTCCTGCGGCGTGCGCATCGACCCCTTTCGCAGCAGCTCGGCGAACATCCGGATCTGCGCCAGCGGCGTGCGCAGCTCGTGCGAGACGCTGGAGACGAAGTCGGCGCGGAGCTGGGTCAGCTCGGTCGTCCGCCGCGCCTGGACCGCGCGCACCCGGTTCTGGACGAGGAAGGCGAGCGAGAAGAAGAGCGCGACAACGAGCAGCTCCTCGACCAGCAGCGCCACGTTGACGTCGTGCAGGATCTCCGCGCTCTCCATCTCGCGGACGACCGCCCACGGCATCCCGTTCACGGGCGACGCCGCGTAGATGACCTCGACGCCGAACAGGCCGGGGCCATGCCCGCTCGACGCGCTCCCGCCTAACGCGGTGCGGACGTGTTGCGGCACGCGCGACCAGGGGAGCATCCGCGGCACCGGCTTCGACGAGTTGCTGCGGCTGGCCAGCACCGCGACCGAGTCACCGATGCGGGCGACCACCGACGTGCGCCCCGTGTTGTTGCTGCGCGACGCCGGGTTCAGCCCGCGAAAGGTGTCGTCGCTGACCGGGATCCAGATGACGATCCAGCCAGCGTGTGTCCCGAACGCTGTCGGCTCGCGCATCGCGACGCAGATCTGCGTTCCACAGCGGACGTTCCCCGTCAGGTCGCGGTTCCCGGGAAAGCTCCACGCCGCGGGGGGCGGTGCCGTCGCGCCGTCGCTCTCGGCGGCGATGATCGCGCCGCTCTCGTCCGTCGCGGCGGCGACGGCGGCGACCCCTTTCTTGTGCAGCCCGTCGACCATCGCGTCGAGCAGCGCGTGCAGGTCCCGGCGCGCATCGAAGACCGACAGCTCGCGCCCCTTCGCGAGCTGCGCCGCCATCGCGACACGGTCACGCTGCGCGCCGGCCCACGCGCCGGTTTCGCTCCGGCTCGTCGTCAGCGAGATCTCGAGCACCGACTCGACTTCGCTGAACGAGTTCTGTCGCACGTGCCTCACACGCCACACCACCCAGGCGGTCGCGACGAGGACGAGCGTCGTCCACATGACCCGCGACGAGAGTCGCGCCCAGGGCTTCACGCGATCCTCGCGCTCACGGGTCGAAGCGGTATCCCGCCTTCCACACCGTCATGAAGTGCCGGGGTTCAGCCGGGACGTCCTCGATCTTCTTCCGCAGCTCGCCCATGTGGATGTCCACCGTCCGCGTCATGACGTCGGCCTGGTGTCCCCAGACCTCGCGCAGCAGCGTGACCCGCGAGAGCACGACCCCGGGGCGCTGCACGAGCGCGAGCAGCAGGTCGTATTCGCGCGGGGTCAACGCGACGCGTTCCCCGCCCTTCGTCACCACCCGCGCACTGGGGTTGATCTCGACGTCGCTGAACGCGTACCGCTCCGATGCCGCGCCGCTCCCCCCGGGGAGCCGCGACCGCCGCAGCTGCGCCGACACGCGGGCGAGCAGCTCCGACAGCCCGAACGGCTTCGTCACGTAGTCGTCGGCGCCGACGCGGAAGCCGTGGACCTTGTCCGCTTCCTCGCCGCGCGCCGTCAGGATGATGACCGGCATCTGCAGCCCCGCCCCGCGAATCGATTCGAGAGTGCGATAGCCATCCATTCCCGGGAGCATCAGGTCGAGGATCACGAGGTCCGGCTTCTCGTCGCGCGCGCGCTGCGACCCACGCAATCCGTCGGAGGCGACGTCGACCGCGTAGCCCTCGTCCTCGAGCGTGCGCCGGAGTCCGAACGCGAGATCTTCGTTGTCCTCGACGATCAGAATGCGTGTCATCGTGCTCCTGTCGCGTAAAAGCGGTACGGACTGCCGGCGCGCCGGCTCCCTGACCAGCCCCCTAAAATGGGGCGCCAGCCCGCTACGGCGACTCCCTCTGCAGTACGTGATCTGTAAGAGATTCCCGCCCCCCTACTCTTGCCTGCCGCCAAGGGGCGCGCCAGTATCGAAGGCCGACGCCGGCGCCCCGTCACTTGGACTCGACTTTCCGCCAGAGGTCAGATGCGTCTCACTCGCGATGCCGTGATCGTCACCGCCGCCCTGCTCGCCGCCGCCTGCGCCGATCGCGGCGCGCCGACAGCCCCCGTCGCCGTCGCCGCCCCGAACGCCATCTATGCTGGGGAGCCGACCGGCGCAAATCAGTTCGCCAGCGTTGGTGCGCTGCTCTACGACTTCGATCATAACGGAGTCATCGACGGCGACGACGAGCACTGCACCGGCAGCCTCATCTCGCCGACGGTCTTCCTCACCGCGGCGCACTGCGTCGACTTCTTCCCGAACGGCGCGCAGCTCTACGTCTCATTCGCCCCCGACCTCTACGCCAGTGGGATCAAGGTAATTCCGGCGACCGGCTTCACCTTCGACCCCGGTTACGGTCACGACAATGGCGATCTCCACGACATGGGCGTGGTCTTCCTCCCCGCCAGGGCGACCAAGGGGATGGCGATCTACAAGCTTCCCACCGCCGGTTACCTCGATGCCCTCGCCGCGAAGGGCGCGCTGTCCAAGGCGACGTTCTACAACGTAGGATACGGAACTGGGAACACCGCGACCGGGGTGCCAGGCTTCCCGTATGATGGCGTCCGCAAGGAGTCGGTCTCCGAGTTCAGCGCCCTCGAGCCGAACTGGCTCCAGCTGCTCATGAACACCGCCGCGACCGGGACCGGCGGCGACTGCTACGGCGATTCCGGCGGGCCGAAGTTCCTGACCAGCGATCCGACGACCGTGCTCGCCACGGTGACGACCGGTGATCACGTCTGCCGTGCGACCACCAAGGACTACCGGCTCGACACTCCGTCGGCTCGCGCCTTCCTCGGCCAGTTCGTCACCCTCCCCTGAAGCCGCTGCTGCCCGCCATCGCGTTAGGCGACACGACCTGCGCGATCGGCGGGCGGCCCGAAAGGCCCTCGTCGCTGGACTCGCCGGTGGCAACTGCGCTCGCCGGCATCCGCCTTACGGCGGATATGGCGCGGCGGGCGGTCGGGCGACACTTTGCCTGTCCCCCTTCCCGCATGCCACTCGCCGATCTCCAGTGACTGAACGCGACACCGCCACTCTCCTCCGTGAGGCGCTCGAGGCGCGCGACCGCCTCGCGCAGCAGACCGCCGAGATGGAGATGCAGGCGCAGCAGCTGCAGGACCAGGCATCGGAGATGGAAGCGCAGCAGGCGGAGCTCGAGCAGCAGACCGAGGAGCTGCAGTCCGCCAACGAGGAGCTCCAGCGCGTCAACGAGCAGCTGCACTCGACCGAGCGATTCGTGAGCGGCGTGCTCGCCGCGATTGCCGATCCCTTCGTCGTCCACGATGCGGAGTGGCGCTTCCGCTACGTGAACGAAGCGGCGGCAAGCGTGTTCTCGCGCTCCGGGCGCGGCGGCGCCAACCTCGTCGGGAAGGTCCTCTGGGACGTCTACCCCGACATCGTCGGCACCAACTTCGAGCGGCATATGCGGCACGCGTGCGAGACGCAGACCCCGGTCGTCTTCGAAGAGCTTTACCCGCGCGCCGGCACCTGGGCCGAGATCCGCTGCTATCCGCTGCCTGACGGCGGCGTCGCCACGCTCTGGAAGGACACGACCGACAAGAAGCGCGCGGAAGAGACGATCCACTATCTCACCCGCGCGAGCGAGATCCTGTCCTCTTCGCTCGAGTACGAGAAGACCGTGCAGGCGGTCGCCGACCTCCTCGTCCCCCGCCTCGCCGATTGGTGCGCGGTGGATGTCGTCGACGGGCCCGATCGCGTCAAGCGCATCGCCGTCGCCCATGTCGATCCGGCGAAGGCGGAATGGGCGCACGAGTTGAACGAGCGATACCCGGTCAGGCTCTCCGAGCCGATCGGTCTCGGCAACGTGCTGCGCACGGGGAAGCCCGAGCTGTACGCCGACATCACCGAGGAGATGCTGGTCGCCGGCGCCCGTGACGAGGAACACCTGCGCATCACTCGCGAGCTCGGGATCAGGGGCGTGATCTACGTGCCGATCTTCTCGCGAGGAGAAGTGGTCGGCGTGATGACGCTCGTCTCCGCCGAAAGCGGCCGCCGCTACACCGCTGCCGACGTGACCCTCGCGCAGGAGCTCGCGCGGCGCGCGGGAACGGCGATCGGCAAGGCGCGGCTCTATCGGGAGGCAGTGCGTGCCCGCGAGGAAGCCGAGCAGCAGCGTCGCGCCGCCGAGGAGGCCAATCGCGCGAAGGGACAGTTCCTCGCGCACATGAGCCATGAGCTGCGCACCCCGCTCAACGCGATCGGAGGCTACGCGCAGCTGCTCCAGATCGGCGTGCACGGACCGGTGAACGCCGCCCAGGACGAGGCACTCGAGCGCATCCAGCGGAGCCAGCGCCACCTGCTCGGCCTCATCAACGACGTCCTCAACTTCGCCAAGCTCGAGGCGGGACACGTCGGATATGACATCAGCGTGGTGAAGATCGCGGACTGCGTCTGTGGTCTCGAGACGCTCGTTGCGCCGCAGCTTGCCGCGAAGTCCCTCACCTACGAGTGCGTGCCCGTTCCGCCGGAGCTGGCCGTCAGCGCCGACGCCGACAAGCTGCAGCAGATCATGCTCAATCTCCTTTCCAACGCGATCAAGTTCACCCCGTCCGCCGGGCACGTACGCGTGTCCGCGCTCGCGCTCGGGGACGCGGTGACGATCCTCGTCGCCGACACCGGCATCGGGATCCCCGCCGATCGCTTCGACGCGATCTTCGAGCCCTTCGTGCAGCTCGGCCGCTCGACCACGGGCGGGACCGCGATCGGCCAGGATGGCACCGGCCTTGGCCTCGCCATCAGCCGCGACCTTGCGCGGGCGATGGGTGGTGACCTGACCGTCCGCAGCACCCCGGGCGAGGGCTCGATCTTCGAGCTTCGCATCCCCCTGGCGTGACCGGCCGTCCCGATCGCGCCGCGCCATCGTTAGGCAGCAGCGCCACCGACCTCGCGCAGGCCCTCTTCGACCAGTCGCCGTTCAGCAGCGTGCTCTATGACGCGAGCGGCCGCGTCATCGCCCTCAACGCGGCGTTCACCGAGCTGTGGGGCGCGCGCCTCGAGGACGTCCCGCCGGACTACACCGTCCTTGCCGACCCCCAGCTCGAGAAGCAGGGGATCATCCCCGCCATCCGCCGCGCCTTCGCCGGCGAAGCGGTGAACACGCCGCCGGTTCGTTACGCCATGTCGGAAGCCGCGGCCACGGGTAAGGGGCGCACGGTCTGGACCGAGGCGCACTTCCACCCGATCCGCGACGCCGACGGAAGGGTCACCCACGTCGTGCTCACCCACATCGACATCACCGCGCGCATGACCGCCGAGCTTGCGCTCCGCGATGCGGTCGACGCCGAGCGCGCGGCCCGCGAAGTCGCCGAGCGCACCGTCGGACGTCTTGCCGCGCTGCAGCGCGGGACCGGGGAGCTGTCCGGCGCGCTCACTCCCGCCGATGTCGCCGAGGTGATCATCCGCGCGGCACTCCCCTCGCTCGGCGCGACACGATTCGCCCTCGCGATCCTCGACACGGGCCGGAATGCCCTCGAGATCGTCGGCGCCGCCGGTTACTCTCCGGCGCTCCTCGAGCGCTACCGCCTGATCCCGATCGAGACCGAGTTTCCCCTCTGCGACGCGGTGCGCGACGGCGCGCCGATCTTTCTATCCTCCGCGGCCGCGCGAGCCGAGCGCTATCCACAGCTCGCCGACCTCCGCGGGGAGAACGGAAGCGGGTCGATGGCTGCGCTCCCGCTCCGCGGCAACGGCGGGATCATCGGCGCCCTCGGCTTCAACTGGAGCGAGGATCGCGCTGTCTTCTCCCTCGAGGACATCGCGTTTCTCGACGTGCTCGCGCAGCAGTGCGGGCAGGCGCTCGAGCGCGCGCGCCTCTACGAGGAGGAGCGCCGCGCCCGTGCCGAAGCCGAGGCGGCAAACCGCGCGAAGGGCGATTTCCTCGCCGCGATGAGCCACGAGCTGCGCACGCCGTTGAACGGCATCGGCGGCTACGTCGACTTGCTCGACATGGGGCTGCGGGGGCCGATCAACGAGGCGCAGCGCGCGGACCTCGACCGGATCCGCCGGAACCAGCAGCACCTGCTCCTGCTCATCGAGGACGTGCTTTCCTTCGCCCGCGTCGAGGCGGGACACCTCGAAGTCGAGGACGGTCCCGTCGCGGTCGACGAGACGCTGCGATCGCTCGATTCGATGATCCTTCCACAGGTCGCGCTCAAGCGGGTGCGCTTCCGTTACGAGCCCTGTGACCCCGCGCTGCGCGCGCGCGGCGATCGCGACCGCGTCGTGCAGATCGGCGCGAACCTGCTCACCAACGCGATCAAGGCGACGCCGGCCGGCGGCAACATTCTTCTCTCCGCCACGGCCGACGATGAACATGTGCGCATCCGCGTCGTCGATACCGGCGTCGGCATCCCCGCGGACAAGCTCGACGCGATCTTCTCTCCATTCACGCAGCTCGGCCGCTCCCTGAACAACCCGCGCGCCGGGGCCGGCCTCGGGCTCTCGATCTCGCGGGGGCTTGCGTCGGCGATGGGAGGCTCGCTCACCGTCGAGAGCACCGAAGGCAGGGGCTCGACTTTCACCCTCACCCTCCGCCGCGACCGTTAGGCGGCGGACGCCCTCGCGCCGATCATGCCCGAGCTGCCGGACATCACCGTCTACATCGAGCGACTCGAGACGCTGATCGTCAGGCAGCCGCTCGCGATGCTCGACATTCGCAACCCGTTCGTGCTGCGCTCGGTGACGCCGACACCGACCGATCTCGCCGGCCGACAGGTGGTCGGGATCCGGCGCATGGGGAAGCGCATCGTGATCGGCTTCGAGGGCGATGTCTTCGCGGTCATTCACCTGATGATCGCCGGCCGCCTTCGCTGGCGCCCGCCCGGAAAGAAGGGCCCTGGCCGGATCGCGCTCGCGGCATTCCTGTTCCCCACCGGCACGCTCTTCCTCACCGAAGCAGGATCGACGCGGCGCGCGTCGATCTTCCTCGTGGCCGGGGAGCAGGGGCTCGCCGAGTTCGCGCGCGGTGGCCTCGAGGTCTTCGAAAGCTCCGCCGAGGAGTTCGCGGCGCGGCTCATGTCGGAGAACCACACCCTGAAGCGAGCGCTGACCGACCCGCGCCTCTTCAGCGGGATCGGCAACGCCTACTCGGACGAGATCCTTCATCGTGCCCGGCTGTCGCCCCTGATGCTCACCTCGAAGCTCGACCCCGGCCAGATCACGGTCCTGCGAGATGCGACGATCGCGACACTTCGCGAGTGGACTGACCGGCTCCGTGCGAGGGCTGGCGACGGATTCCCCGAGGAGGTCACCGCGTTTCACGAAGAGATGGCGGTGCATGGAAGGTTCGGATTGCCTTGCCCGGTCTGTGGATCGCCAGTGCAGCGCATTCGTTATGCGACGAACGAGACCAACTACTGCGCCCGCTGCCAGACCGGCGGCCGGTTGCTCGCCGATCGCGCCCTCTCGCGTCTCCTCAAGCAGGACTGGCCCCGCTCGATCGACGAGGTCGACTGATCCGCTTGTCGAGCGGTGCCATCCTGTGGCCGCGCTCTTGCGGGGACACGAGTGTTTCGCGCTCCACGATCTCCAGTAATCGCCCGCCGACGGGCGCCAGATGACATCCAACGAGACCGGGGCTGCCAACGCCCTGGTGATCACCCTCGATCACGAAGAGTGGCGCATCTACGAGCTGTTGCCGGCCTCGTACGATCGTCGCGCCGGCAACACTCTCGTCTTCGAGACTGAAGGGGTCATCAGGCGGGTCCGAAACTTTCCCGACAACTGGCGCGAGCTCTCGCCCGAGGGCCTGCTCGCCCTGAGCTGGAGGTCGTAGCACCCGGGTTTGGTGCCGTAAGGCACTTATTCTGTGGCCTCCGCCCCGGATCGCTCGTCTTAGGACGATGCCTTCCAAGCCGCCCAACCAGCTTCTCGACAGCCACAAGGGCGGCGGTGTCCGGGGAGTCCCGCACGAGGCGGGCGCGCTCTGGGAGGCGTCCATCGAGCATGCGACCCGCCTGATCGCGACGGCCATCGGTCGCTGCGCCGACCAGGGCAATGGACGCCCGAAGCAGGCGACGGCGGCTGCGGCGAGCGAGCCCGCGATCCAGCTCTTCGTGCTCCCCCCGTCGAGCGAAGCGTACATGTCGTTCTGCGCGGACGTCCACGCGAAGAATGCGGATGCGAGCTCCTTTGCCAAGTCGGCGGGCGACATCGGTGGCGCCGCCTACGCGGCCGTGCCCCTCGTCCGCAGGGAGGATTCGTCCGCGCCGCGCGCAGGGGTACAAGCCGCGGTCGGAACTCTTCTCGTCGTGCTCGACGAGCCCCATCCGTGGAGCAAGGCCGATGAAGATGTCGTTCGCGACGTCGCCGCGCTGCTCGCCATCGATCTCGAGCTTCATCAGGAGCTCGCCGATCGCCTGCTCGCCGAAGCGGAGCTGCAGGAGCGGGCACTCCGCGACCCGCTGACCGGGGTCCCGAACAGCACGCTCTTCCTCGACCGCCTCGCCCACGCGATCGAGCGTGGACGGCGGCACAAGGACTTCCGCTTCGCCGTTCTCGCCCTCGACCTCGATCGCTTCCAGTCGATCAACAACAGCCTCGGACGCGACGCCGGCAACGAAGTGTTGACGGTGGTCGCTCGCCGCCTCGAGTCCTGTGTCCGCGGCGAGGACATGATCGCCCGCAGCGGGGGTGACGAGTTCGCGATCCTCCTCGAGAGCCTCTCCGACGACAGCGATGGCAGTCGCGTCGCCGAGCGCATGCAGCAGGCGATCGCCGCCCCGGTCGAGACGAGCGATGGGGAGGTCTACACCTCGGCGAGCATCGGCATCGTCCTCAGCTCATCGGGGCTGACCACGCCGGCGAAGATGCTCCAGGAGGCGGGGATCGCGATGTCCCGCGCCAAGCACGCCGGACGCAATCGCTACGAGATGTTCGACAGCGCGATGCATGCGCGCGCGCTCGCCCGGCTGCGGATGGAGACCGATCTCCGGCACGCGGTCGAGCGCTCCGAGTTCGAGCTCTTCTACCAGCCCCTGGTGACGCTCGAGTCGGGACGCATCACCGAGCTCGAAGCGCTGCTCCGCTGGCGGCACCCGAAGCGCGGGCTGATCCCGCCCCTCGACTTCATTCCGCTCGCCGAGGAGACGGGGCTGATCGTCCCGATCGGTCAGTGGGTGCTCGCCCGGGCCTGCGCCGACATGGTCCGCTGGCAGGAGCGCTTCCCGCGCACCGCGCCGCTTGCGATCAGCGTCAATCTCTCGCCGCGCCAGTTCGCGCAGCCGAATTTCGTCAGCACCGTCGCCGCCACCGTCGCCGCCTCCGGCCTCGACCCGCATACGCTCAAGCTCGAGATCACCGAGAGCTTCGCCATCGCCGAGCCGTCGCGCACCCGCGAGCTGCTCAGCGAGCTTCGCGCGTTAGGCATCCAGATCTACCTCGACGACTTCGGCACCGGCTACTCCTCGCTCGGCTACCTGCACCAGCTGCCCCTCGACGGCATCAAGATCGATCGCAGCTTCGTGATGCAGATGGACAGCGGCCCGCTCTACCGCCAGCTCGTCAACACGGTGCGCGACCTGGCGATGAACATCGGCGTCGTCGCGATCGCCGAGGGCGTCGAGAACGAAGGCCAGCTGGCGACGCTCCGCGAGATGGGCTGCTCCTCGGCCCAGGGCTACTTCTTCTCGCGCCCCGTCCCCGTCTCCGAGATCGAAGTCCTCCTCGGCAACGACCCGCGCTGGTAACGGCGGGGGCTCAGGGACCAGGGACCAGGCGTTAGGCACGGCGGAAAGGCCCGGCGGGACGGAAGAACGAAGGCGTCGTTCCTGGCCCCTGGCACCCCCGTTAGGCAGTCCTACCT
>DASSZC010000419.1:0-2535 GCA_035702925.1 Gemmatimonadaceae bacterium
CGATGACCCTCGAGCGCATCGGCGCGCTGATGGGCGTCACCCGCGAGCGCATCCGCCAGATCCGCGAGCGTGCCTTCGAGAAGCTCCGCGAATCCCCCGACGGTCGCGCCCTCGCCGGCTTCTGGACCGCCGCCTGACTCGAGCCGAACGTTAGGCAGTTCTAATGTGAAAAGCGGGGCCCGATCACTCGGGCCCCGCTTTCCCGGTTTTTGACGTTCACACCTCACCCATCACTACTCGCAGTAACCGCATCCCCCCGCAATCGTCCTCCTTCAGGCGACGTCGCCTCGGAGATCCGCGGAACTGCATGGCAGACCCAACACCCACAAATTCGCTCGACCCGTCGCCGCCTTCCGCCCTCGAAGAGACGCGGCTCGCTGCCGAGCGCTACCGGTTGTTGTTCGACTACAACCCGGTCCCGATGTGGGCCTACGACACCGGGACGCTGCGCTACCTCGCGGTCAATGACGCAGCCATCAGGACATATGGCTACTCCCGCGAGGAGTTCCTCGCGATGACGATCTGCGACGTCCGGCCGCCTGACGATGCCGCGACCGTCGCCGAACGGGTTCGTGTCCTGCCGAGGGGGTTCAACCAGACCGGAAAGTGGCGTCACCGGAAGAAGGACGGCACCATCTTCCCCGTCGAGATCACCAGTCACTCCCTCGTCTTCGACGGACACGACGCGCGGCTCGTCCTGATCACCGACATCACCGAGCGGCAGCACGCTGAAGAAGCGCTGCGCAAGTCGGAGAAGCTCGCCGCGATCGGCCAGCTCATCTCGGGTGTCGCGCACGAGCTGAACAATCCACTGTCGTCGATCCTCATTCTCGTCGAGACGCTGCTGCAGGAAGTTCGTCCCCTCGAGGACACCGAGGCGCTGACCACGATCCGCGACCAGGCGCAGCGCTCCCGGGCGATCGTTCGCGACCTCCTGTCGTCGGCGCGCGGGGGGCCGGTGCGCCGGCAGGTGACCAACGTCGCCGACCTCCTGCATCGGACCGCGCGTGGACTCGCGCCGCAGGTGGAGGAATTGGGCGGCGAGCTCCAGCTGTCGATCGAGGACTCGCTCCCCGAGCTGTCGATGGATCCGACGGCGATCGCGCAGGTGATCACCAACCTCGTGGTCAATGCGGCACAGGCGGCGAAGGAGGGCGGACGCGTCCGCCTCCGCGCACGCGCGAATTCGAACCGCCTGGAGATCATCATCGAGGACAATGGACCGGGCATTGCACCGGATGACTTCTCCCGGCTCTTCGAGCCATTCTTCACGACGAAGCCGCCGGGAGTCGGGACGGGACTCGGCCTCGCGGTCTCCCGCGGGATCGTCGAAGTACACCAGGGGACACTGATGGCCGAGAACATCCCGGGAGCGGGGGCGCGCTTCACCCTCTCACTCCCCATCCCGGAGAACGTGGCGACAGTCGCCGCCGGCGCGCCTGTTCCCGCCACCGCCGAGCGCGGCGGCGCGCGGCGGGTGCTGATCATCGACGACGAGCCGAGCATCCGCATGGCCCTCCGCCGCTTCTTCGTGAAGCGTGACTGGGTCGTCGATGAAGCGAGCGACGGCGGAGCGGCGCTCCGCGCCCTTCTTGCCCCCGATGCGCCGGAGTACACCCTGGTCGTCTCGGACCTGCGGATGCCAGGGCTCTCCGGCATCGCCCTCCACGACCGCCTGGTCGCCGAGCGGCCGGGGATCGTCAAGCGGATGATCTTCTCGACAGGTGATGTCGCATCACAGGACGCGCGCGAGTTCATCGACCGGGTCGAGGCCCCCGTCCTGCAGAAACCATTCGAGCTGGCAACGCTCGACGAAACGATCGCCCGCTGCACGCGCGGATGAGCCACGGCACGAAGCTTCCCTAGGCTTCACGCCGTGACCTCTCAATCGAACTCCGCGCTTCACCCGATCCCGGTCCTCGTCAACCCTGGCGGCGGCAGCGCGGCCAAGGTGCTCGAAGTCCTTCGCGCCGATTCTCGCTTTTCCGTCCACGAGACCGAGCCCGCCGACCTCGCCGCGCAGATCGAGCGACTCCGCGGCGAGGGAGTGACGCGCGTCGGCGTCAGTGGAGGCGACGGCACGATCACCGCTGCCGCGGCGGTCATCGCGAAGACCGACACCGAGCTCGCGGTGATCCCGGGGGGAACCCTCAACCACCTCGCGCACGACAACGGGATTCCGATCGAGCCGGCGGAGGCCGCCGCCCTCGCGGCGACCGGTACCGCCCGCCCGATCGATGTCGCGACGGTGAACGGCCAGCTGTTCCTCAACACGAGCTCCGTCGGCGCATACGTCTCCTTCGTCCGCACCCGCGAGCGGCTCGAGAAGCGGATGTGGTACTGGCCGGCGAGCATCATCGCCGGGCTCGAGATGCTCTTCCGGCTGCCGAGCTTCGACGTCCAGATCGATTCTCCCGACTCCAGGGAAACGAAGTCGTATCGTGCCTGCCTCGTCTTCATCAGCGTCGGCGAGCGCGACTTCGACAAGGGGATGTTCGGCGAGCGCACCCCCGACGGCCAGCGTGCCCTCCATGT
>DASSZC010000517.1:0-5255 GCA_035702925.1 Gemmatimonadaceae bacterium
GCTGCTCGGCAGCGTCCTCGCGCTTCCACTCGCGGCGCAGGGAACGGCGGCGTCGCAGGGATTCGGCTATCCGACAGCGCAGCTCGGGTCCCGCGCGGCGTCGACCGTCGGCGCATTCACCGAATTCGACGAGACGACGCCCCTCAATCCCGCGGCGCTGCTCGGTTGGCGCAACGCGGGAGTGCACTTCCAGTACGAGCCGGAGTTCCGCACCACCGAGGCGGGGGGCTCGACGATTCGCACCGCGATCAACCGGGTACCCGTCGTCCTCGCCGCGCTCCCGGTCGGCTCGCGCGCGGTCGTCGCGCTCTCCCTGTCCTCGCTCCTCGATCGGACCTGGGCCACCGACGTCGTCGACCGTCGGCTGGTCGGCGCCGAATCGCTGTACGTCAACGAGATCTCGTCGTCCGATGGCGGGATGAACGACATCCGTGTTGCCGGCGCGTTTCGCGTCAGCAGCTGGCTCGTACTCGGAGCCGGCGCGCACGCGATCGTCGGGCTCGATCGCTTCAACCAGACCGTCCTCCTCTCGCGCACCGATCCGCGGACGACGACGAACACGAGCACGGAGTTCAGCCCGTACGGCCAGTCCGCCGACTTCCGCTTCTCGGGGAGCGCGTACTCGCTGGGCGCGACGATGCGTCCGTACCCCGGCGTTTCGCTCGCAGTCTCGGCGCGGCGCGGGGAGACGGTGAAGCTCACTCGCCGCGACACGACGCTCGGGACCGCGCGCGTTCCCGACCGCCTCGGCGTCGGGCTCGCCTGGGAGCTGGTCCCGCGCACGACGGTGGCCGCCGGCGCCGACTGGACGGGATGGAGCTCGCTCGCCGGCTTCAGCACCCGCTCCAAGCCGCAGGACGCGTTAGGCCTGTCGCTCGGCGTCGAGACCCCAGGCCCACGGTTCGCCGGCCGCACGCTGATCGTGCGCGGCGGCTTCCGCCATCGCGAGCTCGCCTACAACGCGCCGACCGCGGTGACGGCCGGCGTCCCGACGAGCTTCGAGCAGGTTCGCGAGAACTCGATCGGCGTCGGGCTCAGCGCGCCCTTCGCCTACGACCGCGCGCTCATCCAGGTCTATGGGCAGCGTGCGCTCCGCAGCGTCGCGGCCGAGAAAAGCTTCACGATCGGCGTCGGCGTTTCGATTCGACCCTGACCGAATGACCGAAAGCGCCGAGACGCTCGCACCACTGATCCTCGTCGCCGACGACGTTCCAGCCAACGTCGAGCTGCTCTTCGACCAGCTGCACACCCTCGGCTACCGGACGATCTCGGCCCACGACGGGCCGAGCGCCCTCGCGGCGTGCTTCGAGTTCCGCCCCGAGCTCTGCATCCTCGACGTCTCGATGCCGGCCGGCGACCTCGGGATCGACGACCGCTCGACCGGCTTCGAGGTCTGCCGGCGCATCAAGCGCGACCCGCGCAGCGCCCGCATCCCCGTCATCTTCGTGACGGCGCTCAACGACACCACCGATCGCGTCCGCGCGATCGAGGCCGGGGGCGACGACTTCCTCACCAAGCCGCACAACCGGCTGGTGCTCGGCGCCCGCGTCCGCTCGCTCATCAAGCTGAAGGCGGCGACCGACGCGCTCGAGGAATCGTTCCGGAAGATGCGCGAGCTGGAGAAGGTCCGCGACGACCTGATGAAGATGATCGTCCACGACCTCAAGAGCCCGTTGACGACGGTGCTGGCGACGCTCGAGATGGTGACCGACGGCGACTTCGGGGCGATCGGCTCCGAGGTCCGCCGCGCGTTAGGCGACGCCGAGGCGAAGGCCGAGGACCTGCTGTCGCTGATCGAGGACCTGCTCGAGGTCGCGCGCCTCGAGGAAACGACGATCACCCTCCAGGTCGCGCCGACGGCGCCGGCGGCGCTCCTCCAGGAGATCGTCCACGAGTGGCGGCTGCGCTTCCAGCAGGAGGGGATCACCTGCCGCGTCGACGTCGCCGACGACGTGCCGGTGTTCGAGGCCGACCCGACGCTGCTCCGCCGCGTCTTCGCGAACCTGATCCAGAACGCAGTCACCCACACCGCGCGCGCCGTCGAGCTGCAGATGCTCGCCCGCGCCGACAGCAACGGCGTGCTCTTCACCGTCGCTGACAACGGCCCCGGGATCCCGAAGGAGTACCAGGAGCTGATCTTCCGCAAGTTCGAGCAGGTGCGGACGCCTAACGCTCCGCGCGTCCGCAGCTCCGGCCTCGGCCTCGCCTTCTGCAAGCTCGCCGTCGAGGCCCACGGGGGGCGCATCTGGGTCCAGAGCGAGGAAGGGAAGGGAAGCGCCTTCCACTTCTGGCTGCCGCTGACTCCGCCCGCGTTGACTGCGGTCGTGCGCACGGGGCTGTAGTTCAAGCTCCTTGAATGTGGCTGCTCTTGGGGTGGCGGCCACTCAGTGCGACTGGCTCCTAACGAATTGAACTGCGATTTCACGGATAGAGGCGGATCAAGGCAGATCGCTCCGTGGCCGGGTGAGACTGATCGCACCATGCGGTGCGAACGATCCGAATTGATCCGACTCTATCCGTGTAATCGCCGTTCCCACCGTTAGGACTCTCCCACCTGTACTGGCCGTCCAGGCGGCAAGATTGAAGCGGAAAGTTTGTGATGTGACGAAGGGGAGCGCGATGATCCGCGCTCCCCTTCGTTGCTTCATGGACCTGTTCTGATCAATCGATCCGCTTCAGCTCCACCCGGCGGTTCATCGCCCGACCCGAGGCGTTGCCGTTGCCGGAGATCGGCTTGTCCGGCCCGTAGCCGCGGGCGACCAGGCGATCGGCGTCGACGCCGCGCATGATCAGGTAGGCGCGGACGGCCTCGGCGCGCTGCACCGAGAGGCGCACGTTCGTCGTGTACTTCCCGTGCGAGTCGGTGTGACCGCCGACTTCGACCTTTACCGTCGGCGAGGCGATCAGTTGGCGCGCCACTTCGTCGAGGATCCCCATCGAGCCGGGGAGCAGGTCGTCCTTGTTCGGCTCGAAGTTCACGCCGCGCAGGGTGACCGTCCGCTCGTTCGCCTTGAAGAGGGGAACCGGGCAGCCGACCGAAGTCACCGCCGACCCGGCCGGCGAGTCCAGGCACTGGTCGCGCGAATCCGGGACGCCGTCCTTGTCGCCATCGGCTTCGGCGACGGGAGCGACCGGCACCGCGCAGCCGATCGAGTTCACCGCGACGCCAGCCGGCGTCGTCAGGCAGCGGTCGCGAACGTCAGGCACGCCATCGTTGTCGCCATCCGCGGCGAGCGGGCAGCCGTGGCCATCGACGGCGGTACCGGCGACGGTCGCCGCGCAGATGTCCTTCTGGTCGATCACGCCATCGCTGTCGCTGTCGCGATAGACCGCGCAGCCCGCGCTGTCCACGGTCGAACCGGCGGGAGTCGCCGAGCACTGGTCGCGCGAGTCGGGCACGCCGTCAGCGTCGGCATCGGCCGGGGGCGCGACGGGGGTCGGGGCCGCGACGGGCGCCGCTGCGACCGGGGCGGGCTTCGCGTGCCCGATCCAGAGCGGGAAGCTGAGCCCCGCCTGCACATAGCGGTTCGTGTTCCGCGGCGAGGTGCTGGCGAGGGGGTGCGTGATGTAGTCGAGCACACCGTCGACGCGGAGCGACATGAAGCTGCCCGCCGCGGCGCGGATGCCAACCAGTCCGCTGTAGCCGAAGTCGTGCGCCCGGGGCTGGATCGGGCTCTTGGTGATGTACTCGTTGCGGACGCCGCCGCCGGCAAAGATGAGCGAGAAGGCGCCGAACTGCGGCGCGTAGCCGTAACGGACGTGGACCGGGACCAGCTGCATGTCGCCGAGTGACGGCCCGAGGCTGTACTTGAAGTACGAGGCGTCGCCCTCGAGCATGAAGGTCGCGAGCCCGGAGCCGGAGGCGAGCGTCAGTCGTCCGCCGCCGGCGTTCAGGGTGCCGTAGGGAAGGGTCGGGTCGAACTTCGCCGCGGCGCCGAAGCCACCGAGCTCGATGTAGCCCTGCGCGCCCGCGGGGAGCGCGGCGCCGAGCAGTGCACCGGCGAACAGTGTGGATCGTACAAGGGTTGATCGCATGGATTCCTCGAAAGGGATTGACAGCGTAGCTTCGCTCTGCAGCCACGTGGGGTGGCGAGGGCGCGTCGCTTCGCGAATCATCCGAAGCACATGCCTCACCGGTTGTCTGTAAAACGGACGCATCAACGCCGCGCGGGTTACGCCGACCGACCGCAGACCCCCTCAATCGGGGCTCGACGCATCGCGCCAACCGGCTGCGAGCGCTATATTTAGACGTTTCCACCTAACGTCCCGCTCCACCCGGATCATGCCGCTGAGCACCCGTCCCACCGTCTACATCGAGACGTATGGCTGCCAGATGAACGTCAGCGACTCCGAGCTGATGCTCGGGAAGCTGGCGGCCAGCGGCTACGATGCCGTCGACAAGCCTGACGGTGCCGACGTCATCCTCGTCAACACCTGCGCGATCCGCGACCACGCCGAGCAGCGCGTCATCGGCCGGCTCGGCGAGTTGAAGCGGTTCATGGGACCGACGACGGTGGTTGGCGTCACCGGGTGCATGGCCCAGCGTCTGGGCGCGCAGCTGCTCGACAAGGCGAAGCACGTCAGCCTGGTGATCGGCCCCGATGGTTACCGCGCACTCCCCGCGCTGGTCGAGGGCGCGCGTCACGGCGAGCGCGCGATCGCCACGACCTTCGACCTCGAGGAGCACTACGAGGACTTCGCGCCACGGCGCTTCGACAAGGTGAAGGCGTGGATCCCGGTGCAGCGCGGGTGCGACTACAAGTGCACCTACTGCATCGTCCCGACGACGCGTGGCCCGGAGCGGTCGCGCCGCCTCGACGAAGTCGTGCGCGAGACCCGAGAGGTCGTCGCCGAGGGGATGACCGAGGTGGTGCTCCTCGGCCAGACGGTGAACTCCTACAACGACGGGACGCACGACTTCGCCGACCTGTTGCGCGCGGTCGGCGCGGTCCCGGGGATCCGTCGCCTGCGCTTCACCAGTCCGCACCCTAACGATTTCAGCGATCGCGTCATCGCCGCGATGGCGGAGACCGATGCGTTCTGCGAGCACGTCCACCTCCCGATGCAGTCGGGATCGACGCGAGTGCTCAAGCGCATGCTGCGCCGCTACACGCGCGAGGGATACTTCGACTGCGTCGCGCGGCTCCGCGCCGCGATCCCCGGTCTCGCGCTGACGACTGACGTCATCGTCGGCTTCCCGGGGGAGAGCGACGCCGAGTTCGAGGAGACGCTCAGCGCGGTCCGCGAGCTCGCCT
>DASSZC010000041.1:0-3681 GCA_035702925.1 Gemmatimonadaceae bacterium
GACCGAGCTTCCCGCGCAGCGACGAGTAGCGGAAGCCGATGGCCCCGGCAGTGAGAAAGATCGCGATGAAGCCGATGAGCTCCATCACGGGTTCCGACCATTCGATCAGCGGCTCTGCTTGCACGTGGGATCTCGTTGAGGGTGGGATGAAACCATCAGTACAAACCTCACTCGGCGAGCATCGGGCAACCTGGTAACCGCGCTCACGTCGCGATCCGGTGCGCGGTCACCGTTGGGAAATAGTTTCCGCCCTGGCCGCGGTGAGTCGTGAAGAAACTAACCGCTCGGTAAGGAGAACCCCCTTCGCGCCCGGCTTCGTTGCCCCACAAACATATGGTGCGTCTGTATCATGTATCTCGCATTGCACCCGGGTTGAGTACGTGGCGGTGGTGCCACCGTGCCCGGGTCCCCCCGATGGAAGGAGCATCCGATGTCACGCACCGTCGCGCTCGTCGCGATGGCGCTGGCCCTGACTGCCTCGCGCGCTCGCGCCCAGTCCCAGGGTCCAGAGAGCCATGCGCCTAACGTCCTGTCGACCGTGGTCGTCACGGCCAAGGCGCCCAGCACCACCATGTTCCACCGCTTCTGGCACATGAACGAGGACCGTGAGCAGGTCCTCGCGATGGAGCAGGAGAACCGCCGTCTCGCCGGGCAGCTCCGCGGCTACGACAAGCAGATCGTGCGCCTGGAGAGCCGGCTCGCGACGGTGAAGGCGGAACACGACCGCAAGGTCGAAGGGATCACCGCGATCGAGACCGAGACCGCCGAGACCCGTCGTCGCCGCGTCGAGCTCGAGGATCGCCTGAAGAAGCTCGAAGGCGCCTCCGTCGCCAGCAACGGCATCGAGCAGAAGTAAGGAGCGACCACACGCAGCAGGCGAACGGCGCCGGGCCCTCGGGTCCGGCGCCGTTCACTGTTTAAGCGGCGCAGGGGCGGCCGGATTACATTTCACCGGCGTCCCGCGCGCGAACGGGCGACGAACTTCGGCAAGGAAGAGAGGATGCAAAGGCGTCATACGGGGTTCATCCTCGTGCTGCTGTTGATCGCGGGCGCGATCTGGGGGCTGCACTGGTTCGGCAACTGGAGCCCGGCCTACAAGCCCCTCCTTCCCCCGATCTACATCATCCTGATCGGCGTCGCGATCTGGTACTCGGCCCGCTGGATGCAGCCGCGCACCAAACACGAACGGCGCGAAGGTGACCGGCGACACGAGAAGCGTCGCGGTTAGGCAGCGGCCTTTCGCCGTGAAGCGGTTGCCGCCGCGACGCCGACCCCGACTGCGGCAAGGCCGGCGAGCCACCCCCACGCCCCCCCGTTCGACGGCGACTCGAGCGGCACCGTTACGAGCGGGTCCCCCACTACGGTGAATGCGGCCCAGACGCTCGGCGGCGCACCCGCGCGGATCGCCTTAAGCTTGGCGTCGCGAAGTGCATCGGTGACCGGGAGTCCGGTGGCCAGCCCACCATAGAAGTCGGTCACGAAGCCGACCGTCGCCCGGTCGCCGATGCGCCAATCGGTGGCGACGACGGCGCGAGCTCCCGCCTGCAGCAGTGGCGCGGTCAGGCCCTGCACGCCCTCCCCACCGATGATCGGGCCCGACGCCGACCGGCACGCCGAGAGCGTCACCAGGTCCGCGCCGAGCTTCAGCGACGCGAGCTCGGTCGCAGCGACGAACCCCGGCTCGCTGTCGCTGGGCGCGAGGGCGAGCGCGGTGCGGGCAATGCTCGCGTCGTCGACGAGCGCATGGGTCGCGAGGTGAATGACGGTGAACGAATCGAGCGACGCGTGCTTGAGATACGTGGCGCTCGCCCGCTCGCGGAGCCGCACCTCGGAATCATCCCCGTACCGCCCGACGAGCTTCGCTTCACGCCCGGATTCGACGAGTCGCGGGAGGCCGCCGCTCGCCGCGAAGGCTGAGCGATAGTCGCTCGCTGCCGGCGAGACCGCGTCTTCGCCGCCGAACACCGGATCCCCCATCGCCAGGATGCGCGCCCGCCGGCGCGTCTCGCGCGCCGGGCGAGCCCAGAGCGCGAGCATCACCGACGACGACGGGGCGAGGCTGATCGACCAGCGCTCCACCGCGCGCCGGCCATCGGGGAGGAGCAGCGCGTCGAAGGGCACACGGTGGATCACGCCGTCGGGGACGATGATGACGCGGTTCACCCCGGCCGGGAGGAGCGCCGCCGCCGAGTCGAGCATGCTCGCGCCTAACGCGCGAGCGAGGTCGCGCGGGTCGCGCCCCCCCTCGAGCAGCGAGACGAAGCGCCCGACCGGGGCGACGAGGCTGTCTTCCGCGGGGAGGGTGCGCGCGGCGATTCCCTGCTTCGAGAGGACGAACAGCGTCGTCGGCGCCCCGTAGCGACCGACCGCGTACTGGAGCAGCGCCGTCCGCTCGTCGGGGAGGGCGGCGACGACCGCGTCCGCGGCCGGCGCGACGGCGGCGCGAGCGGAGGACCGGTCGCCACTGCCTAACGCGGCGGCGCGGTAGAGCTGGTCGGCGAGCTCGCGCGCCCTGCGCCGCTCGGCAAGGGCGAAGGCGGCGGTGACGCGGTTGCTCGTCGCGAGCAGGTTGACGAGCCGGGCGATCCTGAATCCCTGGTCGCTCCGCTCGGTCGCATTCGCCTCGAAAGCGCGAATGCGCAGCTCGCGCTCGGAGAGCGAGCTGCGCCAGGCGGCGAGCGCGTCCTCGGCGACGCCGACGAGTGCTTCGGCGGAGTCGAGGTCGCCGCGACGCGCGAGCACCTCGGCACGCTCGAGCCGCGCCGCGTGCAGCATGAGGTGGTCGCTCGTGTCGAGGACGGCGATCGTTGCCCGGAGCAGCCGGTCAGCGGTCCCGAGATCACCACGGCCGAGGGCGACCACCGCTTCGTCGTGGCGCAGCCCGGCCGCGGCCCCGGCGCCGAGCTGGCGTCCGATCGGTCGCTGCGCGACGAGGATCCGCTGCGCCGCGTCCCAGTTTCGCAGCCGCATCTCCAGCACGGCGAGGGTGCGCTGCTCCTCGAAATGCTGGGCGAAGTCGCCGACGCGCTTCCGCTGCAGTGATGACTGCTCGATCGCGGTGCGCGCCGCCGCGGTGTCACCCGCCGCCATCGCGGCGAGCCCGAGGTAATAGCGGGCGAGCGCCGCGCTCATCTCGTCACCGGCGCCGGTGTAGGTGTCGAGCGCCCGGCGGAAGTTGGGCGCCGCGTTCGCGAGGTCGCCGGTGCGCAGCGCGAAGATGCCGAGTGCCGTGTAGCTGCCGCCGATCGCGAGCTGGTTGTGCGCGGCGAGCGCCTCGTCGAGCGAGGTGCGCATGAGGCGGTGAGCCTGTTCGTAGCGTCCGACGAGCTGCAGCAGCCCGGTATGACGGATCAGCAGTTCGGCGTGCAGCGCGCGGTCCCCGGCACGGGTCGCCAGCGACTCGGCGACGACGTGGAGGGCGATCGCTTCTTCGTGGTGGCCTCCGAGCTCGACGTGAAGCGCTTTCGTCTTCGTCGCGTACGCGATGACGTCGGCGAATCCGGAGCGATGCGCGAGGTCGATGGCGCTGTCGATCGTCGCCACGGCCTGTGGATCGCCGGTGACGATTCGCATCACCGCGCGGCGGCGCATGTATTCGCTCCGCAACTCGAGGGGCGCACCGGTCATGAGCGGGCGCGCGCTGTCGAGAGTGGCGATCGCCGCGTCCAATCCGATCGTCGC
>DASSZC010000355.1:0-2942 GCA_035702925.1 Gemmatimonadaceae bacterium
CCACCGCGGCCTTCACCCCCTCGAAGGCATTCGACATCCGCTGCACCGACCGCGCGTAGTACGCGATCACCACCGCGCCGACCACCGCCGCGCCTGACGCGGCGAGCACGCGGCTGCTCTCCCCCGCCCAGGCGAGGCCGACGGCGAGCATCAGGGTGCTGGCCAGGTGGCCGATCGCCGTGTACGCATTCGCCGGGACGAGCTCCATCGGCGCGTCGAACTTCCGGCGCGCGATCGACGTGGCGCGGATGAACAGCGGCACCCCGGCGAGTCCGAGCAGCGCCGCCATCGGGAGGGCCTTCGCGATCACCAGCCCGACGAGGATCAACAATGCACCGAAGGCGAGCACCGGATACCAGCGCGCCGCGCGGGCGATGCCTAACCGCGCGACGAGGGTCAGCTTCCCGACCTCGGCGTCGGAGGCGGCATCCTGGAAGCCGTTGATGAAGAGCAGGAGCGAGACGAGCAGCGACACGGGGACCGACGCCGCCACCGCCTGCACCGGCACATAGCCGAGCTGGACGTACGCCGTGCCGGTGATGATCCCGACACCGAAGGCGATCGCGACGGCGAACTCACCGAGCCCGCGGTTCGCCAGCCGGAGCGGACCGGCGGTGTAGACGAAGCCTAACGCGAGGCCGAACAGCCCGAACGCGATCACCAACGGCCGCCCCATCAGGGCGAGCGCGATCCCGATGCACGTCGCGACCGCCCCGAACAGCAAGGTGAAGACGAGCAGGTCGCCGCGCGTGGCCAGCCCGCGCTGGATCACCCGCGAGCCGCCCGTGAACCCGAGGACGGGGGTGCGGTTCCGGTCGTCGGCACCGGAGCGATGGTCGTCGAGGTCGTTCTTGATGTTCGTGCACGCCTGCAGCGCGACCGCGGCGACGAGCGTCAGCACGGCGAAGCCCCAGTTCACTGTCCCCGTCGCCGCGTAGGCGACCGCGAGCCCGACGGCGACCGACGCCGCCGATGCGGTCAGCGAGGCCCAGCGCACCAGCTCCTTCCAGACGCCTAACCGCGCACCGAGCAGCGTGCGGTCGCGCTCGACGGCGACGGTGTCGGAGTAGTCGAGGATCGACGGCGCGCGCCCGGCGACGATCTCGCCGAAGACGCGATGCTTGATGAACCGCGGCGTGACCTTCACGAAGGCGAGCAGGTCGGTCTGTCCGATCGAGTCGAGGTATGACACGATGCTCGACGTCCGCATCGTCGCCTCCTTCGCCCGCTGCCGCTCCTCCGCCGAGCGCACGATCTCGGCGCGCCCGGTGAGCTCCATCTCCCAGCTCGTGTGCTCCTCCCCGGTCGGCGACTCGTGCATGAGCAGCGCGACTTCGGGGCGCGTCGTCATCTCGCGGATCTTCGGATCGGTCTTCATCGACGCGAGGTAGATCACCGGCCGCGCCTCCCCGCCACCGTCAGGCAGGAAGGGACCGGGGTGCATCATGCGGACGCGCACCTCCTCGCCCGCGTGCGTGCCGACAGCAACCTTCTTCGCCTCGAACAGCGCATGCGACACACGCTCATACGATTCATCCCGCGTCGGCGGCGCCGGACGGGCGGGGGCGTTCTCGGACATGGGAGCTCGCGGTTGGAGATTCTTGAATTTAGCGTCGCGCGCCGGGAGTGGCGATGGTGTGGAGGGGGCGGCGGCTGGTGCTGACCGGTTCCTCTGGGCCGCGGCCTCCCGGTATGTCGGCCTTACTCCTCAGCATCCGCTCGTCGTGACTGTCTGTACTGGAAGACACCGAGACACCGGGTGCACCGAGACAGCCCCGCAGGGGCTGAGCCGTTCGCACCCGCCCGGAACGGCCTGGGGGCAAGCGTTGTGAGACCATCTCACCCACTTGCCCCCAATTATTTCAGCTCCGGCTCAATGACATAAGTGCGGTGTGCAGTCTCGGTGGGCTCGGTGTCTCGGTGTCTCCCAGTACAGACTGTCACGACGCGTCGATGCTGAGGAGTAAGGCCGACATACAAGGGCGCCAGCGGCCGAGAGGAACCGATCAGCAAACAGCCGCCGTCCAACGCTTCACCAAGAACCGCCGTCGCTCAACGCTAACGGCTAATGGCCAGCCGCTGACTTCCACCGCCAGTCCCGCACCTCCGGCATGTCGTCGCCGTGCGCTCGTACGTAGGCAGTGTGCTCGACCAGCTTCCGCTCGCACCACTCCGTCAGGCGCGCGGCGGCGGGGTCGTTGGCCAGCTTCGGCACGCGGTCGATCACGTCGATCACGAGGTCGAAGCGATCGAGATCGTTGAGCACCGTCATGTCGAACGGTGTCGTCGTCGTCCCTTCTTCCTTGTAGCCGCGGACGTGCAGGTTGCCGTGGCCGCTGCGGCGGTAGGTCAGGCGGTGGATCAGCCACGGATAGCCGTGAAAGGCGAAGATGATCGGCTTGTCCGCGGTGAAAAGCGCGTCGAACGCGTCGTCGCTCAGGCCGTGCGGGTGCTCGATCTCCGGCTGCAGCGTCATCAGGTCGACGATGTTCACCACCCGCACGCGAAGGCTCGGCAGCTTCTCGCGGAGGATCGAGGTCGCGGCGAGCATCTCCATGGTCGGCACGTCGCCGGCGCAGGCGAGCACCACGTCGGGATCCCTTCCGCCGTCCGTGCTCGCCCACTCCCAGACGCCGAGTCCCGCCGCGCAGTGCGCCTCGGCGGCTTTCATGCTCAGCCACTGCGGCGCGGGCTGCTTCCCGGCGATGATCACGTTCACGTAGTTGCGGCTGCGCAGGCAGTGATCGGCGACGGAGAGGAGCGTGTTGGCGTCGGGCGGGAGGTAGACACGCACGACGTCGGCCTTCTTGTTGACGACGTGGTCGATGAAGCCCGGGTCCTGGTGGCTGAAGCCGTTGTGGTCCTGGCGCCAGACGTGCGAGCTGAGCAGGTAGTTCAGCGAGGCGATCGGCCGGCGCCACGGGATGTCGCGCGTCACCTTC
>DASSZC010000109.1:0-2653 GCA_035702925.1 Gemmatimonadaceae bacterium
CGCCTCGCGAAACGAGGTCGGCCATGCGTCCGGGCTCTGCCTCGTCATCTCCTCGTCGCGCCCGCTGCGCGTGAGCTCGTCGAACGCGGCGCCGGCCTCGACGTCGAGGAGGATCCGCACCGCATTGTATGGCGCCGCCGGGATCGCGACGGGGATGAGCTTCACCCCCAGCCGGTCGAAGACGGCGAGCGCGGCATCGTCGAACTTCTTCGTCGAGTGCTGGGGCTTGCCGTCGGCGCCGGCCTCTGGGAGCGAGAACTCGTGCTCGAAGTACCCGACGCGGATCGCCGCGAGCGGCTGCCGCGCGTTGAAGGCGAAGCTCGCGTCGTGGACGGTGAGGTCCTCGCCGTCGCTCCCGCGAATCGCGTCGAGGACGATCGCGCAGTCCTCGACGCTGCGGCAGATCGGCCCGAGCTTGTCCATGCTCCACGACAGCGCCATCGCGCCGGTCTTCGGCACCCGGCCGAAGGTCGGGCGCAGTCCGGTGACCCCGCAGCGCGTCGACGGCGAGGAGATGCTGCCTAACGTCTCGCTGCCGATCGCGAAGCCGACGAGCCCGGCCGAGGTCGCCGACGCCGGGCCGGCGCTCGAACCGCTCGAGCCCTGGTCGACCTTCCACGGATTCTTCGTCGTCCCGCCGTACCAGACATCCCCCATCGCCAGCTCGCCTAACGACAGCTTGGCGACGAGCACCGCCCCCGCGGCGTCGAGTCGCTGGACGACGGTCGCGTCGTAGTCGAGGCGCTGGTCCCTGAAGGGCGGCGTTCCCCATGTCGTCGGATAACCCTTCACCGCGAGCAGGTCCTTCGCGCCCCAGGGGATGCCGTGCAGGGGCCCGCGATACTTCCCGCGCGCGAGCTCGGCGTCCATCCGCTTCGCCTGGGCGAGCGCGCGATCCTCGCAGAGGGTGACGACGCACTGCAGCACGGGATCGAAGCGCTTCAGCCGGTCGAGGTACATCTGCGTCAGCGCGAGCGAGGTGACGCGCTTCGCGCGGATCATCGCCGCCAGCTCGGTCACCGGGCGAAAGGCCAGCTCTTCGATCTTCGCTGCCGCCGCGCCGGCGCGCCCGATGCTCGTCACGATCGGCCGCTGCTTCGTGTCGAGCTTCATCCCGGGAAGCAGTGGATTGAACTGCACGGCCGGCGGCGTCGCGTTCTCGAGATGGACCGCGTGCAGCTGGTCGAGCTGCTCGCGCTGCTGCTGGAGGTCCTTCACCATCGCCTCACGCTGCGCCTCGGTGAACTGGACCCCCGCGATCTCCTCGGCGGCGGCGATGCTCTGCGCGGTGATCTCGGCGCCAGCGACCACCGAGGCCCAGAGCACGCCGGGGAGCAGCGTCGAGCCGAGGCCGAGCGCGGAGAAGTAGCCGAGGAAGGCGCGACGATCGGGGGTCATGTCGGAGGAGCGATGAGAAACGAGTGACGAGTGAACAACCTGATTGAACAGGAGTCACCGAGCGCACGGAGCGGTTGGATGGCTCCGCGCCGGCCGGAAATCATAGGCATTGGTAACGGGTGCTGGCCAGAGTGAGAACGAGACGACAGCTTCTGCGACAACGCCAACCCCTCGCTCTCCCATCTCGATGCGCCTCGGCCACTCTGCTCGTTCCCTGACGCTGGCTGCGATCGTTACGCTCGCTCCCCTTGCTGCCCTCCGCGCACAGGGTCCAGCGAGACAGTCGTCCCTGCCCCCCGACTTCGACGCCTACGTCGCCCGCGTGCTGCAGACCTTCAAGGTCCCGGGCGCGGCGGTCGCGATCGTGAAGGATGGGCGCGTCGTCATCGCACGCGGCTACGGGGTGAAGAAGCTCGGCGTTCCGGCGCCGGTCACCTCGCGCACGCGCTTCGGGATCGCCTCGAACACGAAGCTGTTCACGGCGACCGCGCTCGGGATGCTGGTCGAGGAGGGGAAGATCGAGTGGGATGCGCCGGTCATCCGCTACCTGCCGGACTTCGCGATGTACGATCCGTGGGTCACGCGCGAGATCACCGTGCGCGACCTGCTCGTTCATCGCAGCGGGCTCGGACTCGGGGCGGGCGACCTGCTCTGGTGGCCGGCCTCGACGTATTCGCGGAAAGAGATCGTCCACCGCCTGCGCTACATCAAGCCGGCGACCTCGTTCCGCTCGGCGTACGCGTACGACAACGTGCTGTACCAGGTCGCCGGTGAGCTGATCGAAGCGGTGACCGGGCAGACGTGGGAGCAGTTCATGTCATCGCGGATCCTCGCGAAGGTGGGGATGACGCAGAGCAACGTCAGCCACGCCGACATGTCCGGTCCCGACGTCGCGACGCCGCACGCGGAAGTGGAGGGCACCGTCCGCCCGATCGCGCCATTCACCGGCGAGAGCACCAACCCGGCCGGCGGGATCAACTCGACCGCCGAGGACATGGCGAAGTGGATGATCGTGCAGCTCGACTCGGGACGGCTCGGGGACGGCTCGCGGCTGTATCCGGCAGCGACGACGCGCCAGCTCTGGCGGATCGTCACCCCGCTCGTCGCCAATCCGCCACCACCCGCCCTGTCGTGGACGGGCGCGAACTTCCGCGGCTACGCGTTAGGCGTGAACGTCACCGAGTACCAGGGGCGGAAGATGCTGACCCACACCGGCGGGCTCCCCGGCTACGTCTCGCAGGTGACGATGATCCCC
>DASSZC010000379.1:0-3653 GCA_035702925.1 Gemmatimonadaceae bacterium
TTGAGGAAGGCGCGGGCGAGCTCGATGCGCTGCCGCTCTCCCCCGGAGAGGCGCATCCCGCGCTCGCCGACGAGCGTGTCGTAACCCTCGGGGAGCGCCGTTATGAACTCGTGCGCGTTCGCCGCGCGCGCCGCGCGCACGAGATCCTCGCGGCTCGCTCCCGGCCGGGCGTAGGCGATGTTCTCGGCGATGCTCACCGAGAAGAGCACTGACTCCTGCAGCACGATCGCGAACTGGTCGCGCAGGTCGGCGAGGCGGTAGTCGCGCAGCTCGATCCCGTCGAGAAGGATCCGCCCCGCGGTCGGATCGTAGAACCGGCAGAGCAGGTTGACGAGCGTCGTCTTCCCCGCCCCGGTCGCGCCGACGATCCCGACCCGCGTCCCCGGCGCGACGTCGAAGGACACGCCGCGCAGGACGGGGTGCTCGCCGTAGCCGAAGGAGACGGCGTCGAAGCTGACCGCGCCGCGCGCCCGGGCGAGCGGCACCGCGTCCGGGCGCTCGGCGACGTCGGGATTCTCGACGAGCAGCGCGAGGCAGCGCTCCGCGCTCGCGAGGTTCGTCTGGAAGCTCGCGACCTTCTTGCCGAGCGTCGCCGCGGGGCGGTAGAGCTGCGAGAGGTAGCTCATCATCAGCAGCAGCCCGCCGAGCGTCAGCGCTCCCTCCTGGACGTGCGTGACGCCGACGTAGAGCATCACCGCGGTGCCGGCCGCCGTTGCCAGCCGGCGCGCCATCGCCAGTCGCCCCTCGGCGTAGGAAAGCTGCAGCCGAGCGCGCATCCCCTCCGAGGCGCGGTCGACGAAGTGCCGCTCCTGCCGCTCCTCCTGCCCGAACGCCTTCACGACGCGCAGCGCACCTAACGTCTCCTGGACGAGCGACTGTGCGACGCTTTCCAGCTGCTTCACCTCGCGCGACCTGCGGCGCAGCCGCGGCTTGTAGACGCGCCCGACGATGAAGTGCACCGACGCCACCGCGATCGACACCAGTGCGAGCTGCCAGTCCATCCGCACGACGACGACGAGCAGCGCGATGAAAGTCACCGCCGCCGTCAGCGCGGGAACCGCGCCATCGACCGCGATCTGCTGGATCGAGGCGGCGTCGGTCTGGATGCGGTAGATCGAGTCGGCGGTCCCGCGGGAGTCGTGATAGGCGAGCGAGAGGCGCTGCACCTGCCGGAAGAGCCGCGCCCGGAAGCCGAGCAGCAGCTTCTCGCCGGTGTAGGCGCGGAGCAGCGTGCTCGCGAGATCCTGGAGCTGCGCCGCGAGCGCGACCGCGATCACGAGCAGCGCCGCAATCGCCAGCGCCGCGCCGCGCGAACGTTCCATCGACGCCGGCAGCATCGCGGCGAGCACCCGCGGTAACGGATGCGAGCCGATCGCGCTGTCCACCGCGATCTTCAGCGGCACCGGCGCGAGCAGCGCGATCGGCGAGGCGAGCACGCTCACCAGGTAGAGCCCGACGATGTTGCGCCAGCACGGGCGCGCCTCGCGCACCAGCCGCCGGGCCAGCGTCAGGTCGGAGTACTCCCTATCGCCCGTCACGCCGCCCATTCTCGACGCCGATGACCGAGAGCGCGCGCACGACCGCGCACATCGCGTTCGCGCACTCGTACGCCGTGCGGAGCACGACGCCGCTCGCGACGATAGCGAGCACCGCGCCGATAGCCCACTCCCCCTCCACCGCCGCCCCGATCGCGAACGCCATCAGCGGGAGCACGACGAGGAAGGTCCCCGCCGAGCAGCGCGGCCAGACGCGGACGCGCGTGAACTGGCGTCCCTGGCCGTGCTCCTCTACCGTCATGAGCGCGCGCGCGATGCCGAGCATCCCCCCGCGCACCTCGAGATCCCACCGGTCGAAGTCGCCGCCGCGCCGCGTCGACGCTCGCCACGATTGGAGCGCAGCCTCGATCGACTGCAGCCGGTCGTCGAGCGCGCGCCACTGCTCGCTCCACACCGTCGCCGTGCGCGTGCGTGGCAGCACGACTCCCGATACGCGGTGACGCCAGGGGGTGAGCCCGGTCTCGAGCCGGCCGAGGAGTCGCGCCATCGGCTGCACGATGTGCAGCCATGTCGTCAATGCGTAGCGCTTCGCGAGCTCTGTCGGCGAACGGGGTGCGCTCGGAAAGTCCGCCGACGCCGCGCTGAGGCAGGCCTGCACGAGGGGGATCCCGGCCGCGAGGAGCAACACCGGCACCGACGCGACCAGCGGGTGCCAGAACGCGCCTAACGCGGCGACCGCCGCGAGCGCGATCACCACCAGGTACCACTCGGGCATCGTCACCACGGAGCGAAACGTCCCCGGCGTTCGCTGGTACAGCGACTGGAAGAGCGCGCTCCCCCAGGTGCCGTGGTAGATGCGCGTGCCGCGCAGCGTCAGCATCTCGGTCAGGTAGCTCGCGTAGATGCGCCCCGACCACGACAGGTGACCCGCCGAGTTGTACTTCTCCGGCCACTTTCGCTCGAGCAGCGCCTCCGCTCGGCCGTAGCCGCGCTGCTGCTTCCAGTACGCCCGCACCGAGTTCCGCCGGTGATGCCAGACGAGGGCGGCCGGGCTGAAGCCGAGCTGCCACCCGCGCTCGCGCAGCCGCCAGCAGATGTCGACGTCGTCTCCCGCGGCGCGGAACTGCGGGTCGAAGCCGCCTATCGCGTCGAGCGCGGCTTTCCGGAACGCCATGTTGCATCCCGGGATGTGCTCCGCCTCGCGATCGGAGAGGAGGACGTGGATCGGCCCGCCCGGCGCGTTGGCGACGCAGTCGGCGACGGTGCCGTCGTCGGGGAGCGGAACGTTAGGCCCGCCGACGCCGACGAAGGAGGTGCTGCGGAAGCTCGCGGCGAGGTAGGTGAGCCAGTTCGGGTCGGGCGACGCGTCGTCGTCGAGGTAGGCGACGATCTCGCCCGTCGCCGCCTCGAGCCCGGTGTTGCGCGCCGCGCTCAGCCCGCGGTTCTCCGTCCTGATGAAGCGCACGCCGCACTCGCCGGCGATGCGCGCCACCTCGTCGCTCGAGGAGCCGTCGTCGACGACGATCACCTCGTAGTCCGGATAGTCGAGCCGGCGCAGCCCATCCATCGAGTCGCGGAGCGTGCGCTGCCCGTTGTAGGTGCAGACGACCACCGAGATGCGCGGCCAGGGCGCGTACGAAGTGAGCGGCACCTCGCGATACGCGCGCGACACGGCATCGAGCGCGAGCTTCGGCGTGCGGTCACGGCGCGTCAGGCCGAAGTCCCAGTCCTCGATGTGCCGGCCGCCGCAGTGCCACTCGTCGGTCCACGCGAAGACGAACGTCCCCGCGCACCCGCTCGCGAAGGCGGTGCGCACCTGCCAGTCGAGTGTGCGCGCCTGCGCCTCCTCGCCATTGCGCCTGCTGTCGAGCCCGATCTCCCCCATCACGAGCGGACGATCCCCCGCGAGGTTGTGCAGCCGCGCCAGGTAGCCGTCGAGCCGCTGCTCCGACTCGAGGTAGACGTTGAAGCAGACGAGGTCGAGAAACGGCAGCTGGAGGTACTCGGTCGACGGATAGTTGACGTAGGTGACGACGCCGTCCGGGTCCTCGCCTTTGACTGCGGCGTACAGCCGCTCGAGGTAGCGCTCGACCTTGCCCTTGCCGAGCCAGCGCACCATGGTCGCCGGGATCTCGTTGCCTAGCGCGTAGCAGAGGA
>DASSZC010000308.1:0-4637 GCA_035702925.1 Gemmatimonadaceae bacterium
GTGCTCGTCCGCGCGAGGCGGCCAAGCGCCTCGGCGATCGCCTCGGCGACCTCGCTGTCCTGCAGGTGGTGGAACAGCCGCGAAACCGGTACCTGCCCGAGGTGCGCCAGCGCCGCCCGCATCTCCGGCTGGAACACCACCACCGCGGCGAACGCCCCGTAGGTGAAGATCAGCCCGAGCAGGTAGGTGATCATCGTCAGCTTCAGCGCGAGGGCGATCGCGTAGGCGACGACCAGCAGCACGATCCCGATGAGCATCTGCGCGGCACGGGTGCCGTGGAAGAGCAGCATCACCCGGTAGAGCGCGAACGCGACGATCGCGATCTCGATCGCGTCGCGCCAGTCGGGGTGCAGCACGCGCAGGTGCTCGAAGATCGTCATTGAGGCGTCGGCTGGTCGCGCGGAGGGCGGGGGGTCGCCCGCAATATTGCACGAAATGCCCGCGAGCGCGATGCCTAACGTCAGCGGGCCGCCTCGATCACCGCCCACGCGACGTCGAGCGCCTGCCGGCTCGGCGCGACGTCGTGGACGCGGAAGATCCGCGCCCCGAGGAGGAGGCCGGCGACGTTGGCGCCGACGGTCCCGTACTGCCGCGCCGACGGATCGCGTACCCCGGTCAGGTCGCCGACGAACCGCTTGCGCGACGCCCCGATCAGCACCGGCTGCCCGAGCGAAACGATCCGCGGCAGCGCGGCGATCATCGCCAGCGAGTGCTCCGACCGCTTGGAGAAGCCGAGCCCCGGATCGAGGGCGATCGCGCCGGCGTCGATCCCCGAGGCGAGGGCGACGTCGAGCGAGGCCCGCAGCTCGTCGATCACCGCGGACGTCACGTCCTCGTAGACCGCGTGCTGGTAGGTGGCCATGTCGGAGACCTCCCCACGCGAGTGCATCAGCACCACCCCGCACCGCTCGCGCGCGCAGAGCGCGGCCATCCGCGGGTCGAGGCGGAATCCGGACACGTCGTTGACGATGCGCGCCCCCGCGCCTAACGCGGCCGCGGCGGTTTCCGACTTCACCGTGTCCACCGAGATGACCGCCCGTGGGAAGCGCCTCGCGATCTCGCCGATGACGGGGACCACCCGCGCCCGCTCCTCGGTGGCGCTCACCGGCTTCGCCCCCTGCGGGCGGGTCGACTCGCCCCCGACGTCGATGATGTCCGCGCCCTCGGCGATCATCTGCGCCGCCTGCTCGATGGCGCGCAGCGGGTCGTCGAAGCGCCCCCCGTCGCTGAAGCTGTCGGGGGTGACGTTGAGGATTCCCATCACTACCGGCCGGTCGAGCGGGATCTCGACGTCGCCGACACGCCAACGGCCCCCGTGTGGGGGCCGTTGGATCATTACATCGTCAGGCGAGGGTCGCTCGCGGCGGGTCACGCCGGGGCGACCTCCGGACCGCCGAGGAGGGGCGGCGCGCGCCGCGGCTCGGCCACCGGCTTCGCCGGCGCCGGCGGAAGCGGGGGCGGCTCGCTCGGGCCGCGCGGCGCGAGCACCTCGCCGCGCGCCAGCGCCGCGACTTCCTCGCCGGTGAGCGTCTCGCGCTCGAGCAGCTGGCTGGCGACGGTGTGGAGCAGCGCGAGGTTCTCCGTGAGCACCGCCTTCGCGCGGCGGTACGCTTCGTCGATGACCTTCTTCACCTCGGCGTCCACCGTCTGCGCGGTCTTCTCGCTGACCTCGCGCCGGTGCTGGATGTCGCGGCCGAGGAAGAGATCCTGCTCGTTGTCGCCGACGAGGATCGGGCCGATCTCGTCGGAGAGTCCCCACTGCGTCACGTAGCGGCGGGCAATCCCCGTCGCCTGCTTGATGTCGCTCGACGCACCGGTGGTGACGTGCTCGCGGCCGAACACCAGCTCCTCGGCGACACGGCCGCCGAAGGTCATCACCAGGTTCGCCTCGAGCTGCTGGCGGGTGACGCTGACGCGGTCGTCCTCGGGCAGGGTGAACGCCAGGCCTAACGCGCGGCCGCGCGGCACGATCGTCACCTTGTGCAGCGGGTCGTTGCCGAGGATCTTGACCGCGCAGATGGCGTGGCCCCCCTCGTGATAGGCGGTGAGCCGGCGCTCCTCCTCCTTCATCACCATCGACTTGCGCTCGGTGCCGAGCATGACCTTGTCCTTCGCATCCTCGAGGTCGGCCATGTAGACCTTGTCGCGGTTGCGGCGCGCGGCGAGCAGGGCGCCCTCGTTGACGAGGTTCGCCAGGTCGGCGCCGGACATCCCCGGCGTTCCGCGGGCGAGCACCGACACGTTCACGTCGTCGGCGACCGGCACCTTCCGCATGTGCACGCGGAGGATCCCCTCGCGGCCGCGCAGGTCGGGGGCGTCGACGACGATCTGCCGGTCGAAGCGCCCCGGACGCAGCAGCGCCGGGTCGAGCACGTCGGGACGGTTCGTCGCCGCGATCAGGATGACGCCCTCGTTGCTCTCGAAGCCGTCCATCTCGACGAGCAGCTGGTTCAGCGTCTGCTCGCGCTCATCGTGACCGCCGCCGAGGCCAGCGCCGCGATGGCGGCCGACGGCATCGATCTCGTCGATGAAGATGATGCACGGCGCCTGCGCCTTCCCCTGCTCGAAGAGGTCGCGGACGCGGCTCGCGCCGACGCCGACGAACATCTCGACGAAGTCGGAGCCCGACATCGAGAAGAAGGGACGCCCCGCCTCACCGGCGACCGCCTTGGCGAGCAGCGTCTTGCCGGTGCCGGGAGGACCGACGAGCAGCGCGCCCTTCGGCAGTCGGCCGCCTAACCGCGTGAACTTCGCCGGATCCTTGAGGAACTCGATGATCTCCTGCAGCTCGACCTTGGCTTCGTCGGCCCCGGCGACGTCGGCGAAGGTCAGCTTCGGCGTGTCGCCGGAGAGCAGCTTCGCCTTCGACTTGCCGAAGGAGAACGCCTTGGCGCCCCCCTGCTGCATCTGCTTCAGGAGGAATACCCAGAGGCCGATGAGGAGGAGGTACGGCAGGACCGTTATGATCGACTCGAGCACCGACTTCTGCGCGCCCTCGGCCTCGACCTGCACGTCCTTCGCGTTGAGCTTGTCGAGGACGGCCTGCGAGTTCGGGATCGGGAGCTGCGCGACGAAGCGCTTGACCGGCTTGCCGTCGATGGTGACGCGCTGCTTGAGCTCCCCGACGACCTGGCGGCCGTCCTGGATGGTCACCTTCGAGATGTTGCCGGACTGGAGCTGGGTGTCGTACTGGGAGTAGTTGATCTTCACCGTCGATTCGTTCGCGCCGGTGCGCATCTGCACGACGAGAAGAACGACGAGGAAGCAGAGCACCCAGAAGGACGCCGCGCGGGCGCGGCGAGCCCAGGGTGATTCCTTCTTTGGTGGCGACGGAACGCGATCGGCCATGTCTCGGTTACTGCAGGCTGACGATATAGGGCACGTGCCGGAAGTTCTCGGCGTGATCCAACCCGTACCCAACGACGAACTCGTTCGGACAATCGAAGCCGGTGAACTTCACCGGGTACTGCAGCTCATTGGGGAGCTTCTTGTCGAGGAGGGCGCAAATTTCGAGCGATCGCGGATTTCGTGCCGCCAGAAGCTTCATCAGGCGGTTCATGGTGCGACCGGTATCGATGATGTCCTCGACAAGTAGAATGTTCTTACCCTCGAGAGTTGTTTCCGGATCGTACACGAGCCGGACTGTTCCGCTGGAGGTCGTCGCCTCGCCATAGCTCGAGGCCACGAGGAAATCGACCTGCAACAGACGCGTGATCTGGCGCACCAGGTCACTGAGGAAGATGAAGCTTCCCTTGAGCAGCCCGAGGACGAGCAGCTCGCCCTCGGGGTAGGCCCGCGTGATCTCGGCGCCCAGCTCGGCGACGCGATCGGCGATGGTCTTCTCGTCGAAGAGGACGCGCTTGACGGCTCGGCCGTCGAGGCGCGGATCGGCTTTCGGTTCAGCGTTCAGTGCGTTCACACACGTACACGGCTTCCGGCCTTCCGGACCGGACGGTTGCCGCGTCGCTGCGGCGGACTCCCGGAATCCACACCACTTCCTCGCCGCAAACAACCACCGGCCAACCCCGGCGCTCGGGCCCGACCAGCCCCGCGTCTCGCAGGAAGCGCTTCACCCGGCGCGGCCCGGCGTCCCCGGCGCCATGCATCCGGTCCCCGTCTCGCCATGCACGAACGACCAGCTGTCCCGTTCGCGGAAGTGACGCCGACCACGCATCGCGTCGCCGGTCGTCGCCCGGCGCAACCGGCTGCGCGACGAACCGCCATCGCCCCCACTCGAGAGCCTCTCCGAGCGCCGCGGGGGCGGGAAGCTCCGGCTGCGCGGAGCGCAGCACGATCGCGTCGCGGCGCCGGAGGACCTCGATCCCCCCGGACAACTGCATCCGGTCACCGGCGGTCGAGTCTTTCGTAAACCGTGCCAGCCCCGCGGTTCCGCGTGCGTCGAGCACGATCTGCGCGCGTGCCGCGATCGCCGGCCAGAGCGTGCGGAGTGCTTCCTGATCATAGTCTCCGAGCGGGGCCGTAGCAACGCTCAGCGCGCCGTCTCCCGTCTCTGAAACGAAGGTCCGCGCGGCGTGATCGATCGCGATGCGCACATCGGCCGCTCGTCGCGCGACGTCGAGCAGCGCGTCGCCGAGCGAAGGGTCGGCGGCGAGCAGCGCCGGGATGATGTCGAGGCG
>DASSZC010000258.1:0-4652 GCA_035702925.1 Gemmatimonadaceae bacterium
TCGCGCCGGTGGAGAGCACCTGGTTGTCGCGCGAGCCGTCGCGGTACACCGTGACGCCCTTGCACTTCAGCTCATAGGCGAGCTCGTAGATCGCGCGCACGTCCTCGACCGTCGCCGTGTGGGCGAAGTTCGTCGTCTTGCTGATCGCCGAGTCGCAGTGCTGCTGGAAGGCCGCCTGCATCCGCACGTGCCACTCGGCCGGGATCAGGTTCGCCGTGATGAAGACGCGCTGCCACTTCTTCGGCACTTCGGGGTGCTCGACGGTGCCGGTCTTCGCGATGCGCTCCATCAGCTCTTCGCTGTACCAGCCCTCCTTCTTCGCGATCGCGACGAAGTCCTCGTTCACGTCGGGCATCATCACGCCCGCCTGGTTGCGCATGAAGGCGACCGCGAACAGCGGCTCGAGACCGCTCGAGCAGCCGGCGATGATGCTGATCGTCCCCGTCGGCGCGATCGTCGTCACGTTGCAGTTGCGGAGCATCTGCATCGGGCGGATGCGGTTGCCCTGCGCGTCGCGGGCGCAGGTCTCGTCCGGCCCCCAGATGCTGCGCGCCCACTCGGGGAAGGCGCCGCGCTCCTTGGCCAGCCGCTCGCTCTCCTTTTTCGACTCGACGTCGAGAAATTCCATCGTCTTCCGCCCGAGCTCCACCGCCTCGGCCGAATCGTACGGGATGCCCAGCCGAACCAGCATGTCGGCGAAGCCCATCAGCCCGAGGCCGATGCGGCGGATCCGCTTCGACAGCGCGTCGATCTCCGGGAGCGGGTACTTGTTGACGTCGATGATGTTGTCGAGCAGGTGCGTGCTGAGATGGATGTCGCGACGGAACGCGTCCCAGTCCATCACCCCGTCCTTCACGTACAGCCCGACGTTGATGCTGCCGAGGTTGCACACATCGTAAGGCAGCAGCGGCTGCTCGCCGCACGGGTTCGTCGCCTCGTAGTTGCCGAGGTGCGGGACCGGGTTGTAGCGGTTCGCCTCGTCGATGTAGAAGCACCCGGGCTCGCCGGTGCGCCACGCACCGAGGATCATCTTGTCCCAGACCATGTTCGCGTCGAGGCGGGCGACTTCCTTCCCCGTCTTCGTGTCGCGAAGCGCGTAATCGCTCTTCGACTTCACCGCGTTCATGAACTCGGTCGTCACGGCGACCGAGATGTTGAAGTTGGTGACCTGCGTCAGGTCTTCCTTGCAGGCGATGAACTCGAGGATGTCCGGGTGGTCGACGCGGAGGATCCCCATGTTCGCGCCGCGCCGCGTCCCCCCCTGCTTCACCGCGTCGGTGCTCGCGTCGTACAGCTTCATGAAGGAGATCGGGCCGCTGGCGACGCCGGTCGTCGAGCGGACCATCGCCCCGCGCTGGCGCAGACGGGAGAAGGAGAAGCCGGTGCCGCCCCCGCTCTGATGGATGATCGCCATCGAGCGCAGCGTGTCGTAGATCCCGGCCTGGCCGTTGGAGAGCGAGTCCTCGACGGGAAGGACGAAGCACGCCGAGAGCTGGCCTAACGGGCGGCCGGCATTCATCAGCGTCGGCGAGTTCGGCTCGAACCGGCGCTGCGTCATCAGCCCGTAGAACTCCTCGGCCACCGCGTTGACCGCTCCCTCACTCGCCCCGTAGCGGCGATCAGCTTCGGCGACAACGGTCGCCACGCGCCAGAACAGGTCCTCGGGAGTCTCCACCGGCTTTCCCGTATCGTCCTTCACCAGGTAGCGCTTGGCCAACACCGTGCGCGCATTCTGGCTGAGGGTGACGGGACCGCTCGGGGGGGTGGTGGGGAGGGGCATCTTCAACACCTCGTACAGTGAAACGATGAAAAAAAAGACAGCGGCCGGGGGGGCCACAGGTGGGGCTGTTTTCTGGTCGTTCAGCGATCGGCTGGAGCAACGTCCAGCGCGATCAGAAAGCGCGGTATTCTGACGCGGGGGCGCAACCTAGCGGCGTTCGTGATTCCGCGCCAGTGTTCCTGTAAGTGATGGTATGGCTTGAGCTTACGTTATCAACATCACGAATGTCGTGGCGGCCTGTTCTTTCCACCGCGTCCCCGCCGTGACACAGGTAACAACCGCGGCTGCACCGACTACAAACGCCGAGGACGGCCGAAAGAGTTCCGGCCGCCACTCGTAACTTCATACCCACGCTGGCGTTGGAAACAACTGAAGGAACTGGGCGCCCAGCGAGCCCTCGATCGGCGCTCGTACGGAGCGGCCGGTGGCCGCCGCGCCGAGCTGGTTGAGCCTTGCCCGCAAACACGACGCGCATGCTCCATGCCGACGACCGAACAAGTGGCGAAGCAACCCGTCGAGCCCGGCGCTGCCTAACGCGCTCTCCCCGGGCGGGCCGGCTGCCGCAATCCCCCGCCTTCGAAAGCTACCACATCCGGGGGCCGACGGCGATCACGACCTGCCGTGTACCGGGAAGTCGCCGCGCCGATGGCGCTCCTGCATCGCGAGGTAACTCTCGACGGTGCGCGCGATTCGCTCGCGCTCGGCGGGGGTCGTCTCCCGTACCACGCGCCCGGGGAGGCCGAGGACGAGCGAGTTGGGCGGGACGATCATCGCTTCCGGGCAGAGCGCCCCCGCGCCGATGATCGACCCGCTGCCGACGTGAACGCGGTTGAGGAGGATGGCACCCATCGCGATCAGGCAGTCATCCTCGACGGTCGCGCCATGAACGATCGCCCGGTGCCCGATCGCCACCCGCGCCCCGATCGTGCACGGCACCCCGGCGTCGACGTGAATGACCGTCCCGTCCTGGACGTTGGTGCCCGCGCCGATCACGATCGGCGCGCTGTCTCCGCGCACGACCGCGGCCGGCCACACCGACGCATGCGCGCCGAGGGTGACGTCGCCACAGACGACGGCCGCCGGATGGATGTACGCCCGCTCGTCGATCCCGGTGGCCCCTCTGTCGACCCCCTCTCCTCGCGCCATCAGAAGGGATGTCCGGCGCCGACGTACAGGCCGCGCATCGCGAGGTCCGTCCGCCGCAGAGCGCCGACCGGCTGCGCGTAGCCGATGCTCAGCGCGAGGGGACTATCGTAGATGACGGCGAGATCCACCACCCATTCGGCGCCGACCGAGGCAATCGGGGTACCCGGGTTCATGCGCCCGCCGCATGTCCCGGCGGTGTGCGCCGGCCCGCCGCACCACGCGGTCGCCGCGTCGGCGAACGCCGCCACCGACGTGCGGTCGAAATAGAGCAACCCGAGTCCGCTCGACGGGAAGGTCAGCGGCGCCCGGTACTCGAGCGTCGCGGCGATCGCGCGCGTCCCGGAGAGGGCGCCGCTGGTGTAGCCGCGCACCGGAAAGTCGCGGGTGCCCCCGAGCGAGAGCGCACCGCTGCCTAACGGTTCGGTCGAGATCCCGCCGACGGACAGGTCGCTGCCATCCTCGGAATCGGTCCAGCCCCCGGAGGTGCGCAGGGCGAGGACATGATGGGCGTACCCGGGGAGGTCGAGCGAACGGTAGCCGGCGATCGCGCCGATCGCGCGGGTGTGCGCACCACGCCGCTCGTCCCGGTCCCAGAGCCGCTCCCCGCTCACCGTCGCCGTCAGCCCGTCCTCGGCGGAGATGCTGCGCGACGGCCGCTGCACGTTGGTCGCCGCCAGCGCGAGCAGGGCGAAGGGCCGCCGGTGCGTCGCGCGGAAGTAATCGTCGTTGAGAGCGGCGAGCAGCTGGCCAGGGTCGGTCGCGTAATCGCGCAGCTCGAGCCCCCCGGCCGCGGTGGCCGCGAGGTAGCTGCGCGTCCGCGGCCGCGTCGCCGCGAGCCCGGCCTGGAACAGGCGCGTCCGCCGCCGCAGCGTGCCGGCGACCTCGCCGTTAGGCCTGACGATGCTGCCGGCGCCGTCCCACCCCTGGGAGGCGCCGGCCTGCAGCACGGGCCGGCCGAGGCCCGACCAGGCGTACCCGAATCCCCCGCCCTGCTCGTTGCGGCGGGTGGACGCCTCGACGCTGGCGATGTAGGCATGCCGGCCGACGACGTCGCTCCCCGACGTCGTCCCGCCGAGGACGAGCGCGCGGTCGCTGGTGTAGATCGTCGGGATCCAGTACCGCGGGACCAGCTGCCGGGCGGCGTGGTAGGGGTGCGCCGGGGAGCTGTCGCGCAGCGCCGGCACCGGCTGGGCGGCCGCCGGCGCCTCGCGCGGTGGGAAGGCGCTTTCCGCCGGGGACGGGACGCCACTGCCTAACGTCATGCCGTCGGCGCCCAGCCGGACGGCGGCGATTCGCCCGCTCGCTGCCGCCGGCTCCGGATCGCTGAAGGCGGTGACGGCGTCGCTGACCCGGGCGAGCGTTGCCGGTGCACCGTCATCCGCCGGGATCGACGCGGCCCAGACCTCGCTGGTCCCCGTGCGGTCGCTGGTGAACCAGAGCGTCGCCCCGTCGCGCCCCCACGCCGGCGACGCGCTCACCGAGCCCGCCTCGTCGGCGACGATACGCCGCACCACCCCCGCCGTATCGAGGACGACGACCTGCGACCGGGCGCCATGAACCAGCCGGACCGCGGCGATCAGCCGCCCATCCGGCGACCAGCGCGGCTGCGCCCACTGCGTATCGAGGCTGGCCATCACGATCGGGCGGACGCGCTGGCCATCGCGCGAGACGCGAACGATCACCGTCGTCCCCGGGTCCCCCTGGACGGCGACGATCTCGCCATCGG
>DASSZC010000376.1:0-2189 GCA_035702925.1 Gemmatimonadaceae bacterium
GCCTCGCAACATGGGCGTCGATCGAACTGTCGTCGGGGTGCATGGCTCGTGAGGGCGCGGAACTTCGTTTCGCATGAAAGACGATCAGCCCACTCCCACGGAAGACGATCAGCCTCCGCGCCCCGAAACCCGCGCTCCGCCTAACGACGAACGGCCTGAAGGCAAACGCGTCAAAGGCGTTCGCTGCCTGCTTACCGCTTGTCGCTTACAGCTGCAGCTCAGAACAGCGTCTGTTGCGGATGCTGCGCCGGCGGCGTGTACCCGAAGTGCCTGTACGCCTGCGCCGTCGCCATCCGCCCGCGCGGCGTCCGCTGGAGGAAACCGTTCTGCACGAGGAACGGCTCGTACACCTCCTCGATCGTGCTCGCGTCCTCTCCAGTCGCCGCGGCAATCGTCGTCACCCCGACCGGACCGCCGTCGAACTTTTCTATGATGGTCTTGAGGATCCGCGCGTCCATGTCGTCGAGCCCGAACTCGTCGACGTCGAGCATCGACAGCGCCTGCTGCGCGACGTCGAGGGTGATCACGCCGTTCGCGCGCACCTGCGCGTAATCCCGAATGCGGCGGAGCAGGCGGTTCGTCACCCGCGGGGTCCCACGCGAGCGCCGCGCGATCTCCAGCGCGCCCCCCTCGTCGATCGTCACCCCCACCACCTCGGCCGAGCGCTTCACGATCTCCTGGAGCGACTCGACGGGATAGTAGTTCAGCCGCTCGACGATCCCGAACCGCGCGCGCATCGGTGCCGTCAGCATCCCGTAGCGCGTCGTCGCCCCGATCAGGGTGAACTTCTCGATCGGCATCGTGATGGTCTGCGCCTTCGGCCCCTCGCTCAGGCGGATGTCGATCTTGTAGTCCTCCATCGCCGGATAGAGGAACTCTTCGATGATCGGACGGAGGCGATGGATCTCGTCGATGAAGAGGATGTCCCCTTCGCGCATGTTCGTCAGCGTCCCGACGAGATCACCCGGCTTCTCGAGCGCGGGCCCCGACGTCGTGCGGATGTTCACGCTCAGCTCGCGCGCGATCAGCTCGGCGAGCGTCGTCTTGCCGAGGCCGGGCGGTCCGAAGAAGAGCGTGTGGTCGAGCGGCTCACGCCGGGCGAGCGCCGCGTCGATGTAGATGCGCAGGCTCTCCTTCACCTTCTCCTGACCGATGAACTCGGCCAGGCGCTGGGGGCGCAGCGACAGCTCGACGACGGACTCGTCGGCAATAACTTCAGGAGTGGTGATCTCGGCGCGCGTCATCTGCTCCATAGTACACGCGCGGGGAAGGTCGGACCAAGCAGGGACTGCAGGTCGCGTCGCTCGGAGGCCGCGCTTACGAAAGGTACTACCGAATATACGCCGAAAATCTCCTTCGCGCGAGCGGAGGGCCGCACGCCACATGGAGCGATCTGTGTAATCCGATTTGATCCGTGTAATCGTCGTTCCTACCGTTCAGACTCCCTCGCCTCGACTCCGCCGACGAGCGACAGAAGCTGCGAGGCCGGCAGATCGGGTCGGGGGAAACTCCTTGCGCCAGGGGTCAACGATAATGGGCAAGAGCGGGGAAATGATCTCGCCACGTGACTCGACGCACCAAGTTGCGCCTGCTTCCCGTCGGCCGTCATGCACTGTATCCCGCCGCGCCGAGCTCCGCGCTGCAGCTATCCCCCCGGTCTCACGATGATGCATAACATCTCCCGCACGACGGCCCGCTTCGCGGTCCTCGCCGGTTGCGCGTTCGTCGCGCTTGCCTGTCAGGTCCCGACCGACTTGCCGATCTGGAACACCGTCTGGCAGGTCCCTGCCGACAGCTCGGAAGTCACCGTCGCCAGCCTGCTCCCGTCGTCGGTTGTGATCGTCGACGTCGGTGCGGGGACGAAGGCGTTCTCCTTCGGGCTTCCCGAAGCGACGACCAGCACCACCCTCGGCGAGACCTGCTACGCCTGCGCGGCCGCCGCTGGCCAGCGCATTCCGAAGCCGGCGTTCACCCTCGCCGACTCGGCGACGGTGAACCTCCCGACTGACGTCGTCACCGCCGACATCATCGGTGGCTCGATCGACTACACCCTGAGCAACGGCTTCGGCTTCGATCCGCTCAACCCGGGCCCGACGCGCGGCTGGATGCGCATCCTCGTCGCGTCGGGTTCGACGATCATGGCGCGCGACTCGATCAACGGCGCGTCGCTCGCCCTCCCCAGCGGCGGG
>DASSZC010000313.1:0-3193 GCA_035702925.1 Gemmatimonadaceae bacterium
CAGAAGGGACCGCAGTTCAGCGACTGACCCATCAGGTGGTGGCCGCGCTCCAGGCCGGGGCGCCGGCGCTTGCCGCGCGCTGGCGAACCGACGGGGCGCGGGTCGCGCCCGGAGCGCCGGTGCTGGAAGCGGGAACCGCGCACTCCGCCGAAGTCGTCCGAGCGCTCGACGCGCTCGCGCGGGGGATCAGCGGCGATTCGTGCTGGCAGGACGACCTGATTCGCGCCGGCTGGGCATTGGGAACCGAGGAATACAGGCTCGGGGCCTCGCTCCATGCGCTCGTCAAGCAGATCGACCTGCTCGAGGCGATGACGCTCTACGCCCTCGAGACGGCGGCGGGTGCGGACGACATGGCGACCGCGGCCGACGGCATCGCGCTGGCGCGACGGCTGCAGCGCGCCCGGTCGCTGCTTTCCCTGGCGACGGTGAAGGGCTTCACCGAGGCCTACTTCGCCGAGGTGCGCGCGCGTTACCGGCTCCTCCGTCACGACCTGCGCAATCCGCTCGGCACGATTCGCACGGCAGTCTCGCTGATGGAGGACGAGACCATCCCGGCGGAGATGCGGCAGAACCCGCGGTTCCGGACGATGGTGAAGCGGAATGCGACGTCGATCGATGCCATGATCGGCAGCCGGCTCGCCGATACGACGACCCGCGACGAGGCATTCTCCTGGCACGTCGTCTCGCTCGCCGACGTGGTCCGGACCGTTCGCCGCGACCTGCGGGAGGATGCGGCGGAAGCGCATTGCGACATCGTCTGGCAGCAGGACCTGCCGACGCTACGCACCGACGCGTTAGGCGCGGAGCTCATCCTGCGCACCGTCGTCGGCGCGGTGTTGCGCGAGACGATCCCGCACACCGAGGTGCGGGTCGAGCTCGAGCGCGCTGACCGGGAGACCGTCACCCTCGCGATCCGGCACCGCGCCGGGGTGCAGCGGCATGCCGGGTGCGAAGCCGGGCTCGCGCTCGCCGAGCGCCTCGCCGTGCGAATGGGTGGGCGCGTCTGGCGCGACGAGGCCGTGCACGTCGCGTTGCCGATCTCAGTGAGCGGGGATGAGCGGGAGGATGTCGCTGGCCCGGGCTAGCGCGCGCACGCCATATCCGGCCGCCTCGAGCGCCTCACGTCCTCCCTCCTCGCGATCGACGAGCGCGAGGATCCCGAGGACCGTTCCACCGCCGGCACGGATCGCGGCCGCGGCCTTGAGCGCGGACCCGCCGGTGGTGATCACGTCCTCGATGACCACGACGCGATCGCCCTCGCGGAAGGGGCCTTCGATCAGCTTTCCGGTGCCGTGGGCCTTTGCTTCCTTGCGAACGGTGAACGCCCGCAACGGGTGCTCGGTCGCCGCGCTCGCATAGCTGATCGCGTAGCTGATCGGATCCGCACCAAGGGTCAGCCCTCCCACGCTGTCGGGGCGCCACCCGGCCGCGGCGATCTCGGCGAGGGCGAGGGGGCCGATGAGCGCGAGCCCGTCGGGACTCATCGCCGTCAGCCGCGCGTCGACGTAGAACTCCGACTCCCGTCCGGAGGCGAGAGTGAAGCGTCCGCGCCTGGCGGAGCGTTCAGCGAGGAGGCGATGCAGGCGAGAGAGGTCAGCTGGCATGAGGGGGGAGCTTAGGCGAGCCCGTCGCACACGTCAACGCGCGCCGCCCTTTCCCCGCCGGGGGTCCTCGCCTACTGTGGGGAACCCTTCTGCCCCACCTCGTGGCCTTTCTCTCGCGCATCGGCATTCGTCGCTCGACCGTCGTCATCGGCGCCGTCATCGCGTTCGTGCTGGCTGGCCTCTATGCGGCCGATCGCGTGCTGACGCAGGCGGCGGCCGGCCGTCTCCGGGTGACGGCGGCTGGATCGGCGGCGATGGTGGAAAGCTTTCTCGCGCAGCGCGCGGACGCGCTCGCGGCGCTGCGCGCGGTATACGCCGACCGTCAGGCAGCGGGACATCCGGCCGCGCTGTCCGAGTACACCATCGCGCTCGGCGACTTCCTGCCGGGGATCCGCCGGTTGTGGATCGCCGACTCGACGGGGCGGATCGTCGACGACGTCGCCATCACCGGCGGCGATCGGCTCCCCGCGATCGACATGGATACGCTCGCGGTGATGGGGCTGAACGAGCTGGCAGGCGAGGCGAGACGGACGGCGCATCCTCTCGTCTCGCGCCCGGGCCAGCTCTTCGGCGACCGACCGGGGATCGTCGTGATGATGCCGCTGTGCAGCGGGCCGCGCCGCCTCTGTTCCGGCTTCGTCGCCGCGCTGCTGTCCGCTGACGCGTTCCTCACGGCGGCGCTGCGCGCGCCGCACACCGAGCAGTCGCGGCTGGCGATCCTCGCCGGGGACGACACCGTTGCCTTCCGCGACGAGACCGGGGGCGGGACGGTCGCCGAGACGACGGTCGCGTTCCGCGCGCCGGATGGCGGGGAGTGGCGGCTCGCGCTCGCGCAGGAGTCGACGGTCGGCTCGACACGAGTCGCGCTGTGGACGATCGGGCTCGCCGCGCTGGCGGCGCTGGCGTGGGGGATGGTGCGCGACCGGCGTGAAGCGTCGCAGGCGGCCGAGCGTTCGCGCGAGCTCGAGCGGTTGTCGACGGAGGCGCTGCGCGCGAACCGGGCGAAGAGCGAATTCCTGGCGAACGTCTCGCACGAGCTGCGCACTCCCCTCAACGCGATCGTCGGTTTCGTCGACCTGCTGCGCGACGGGGTCTATGGCGAGCTCGGACCACGACAGGTCGCGCCGGTCGACCGGATCGCGGCATCAGCCGGTCACCTGCGACACCTCGTCGACCAGGTGCTCGACATCGCGAAGATGGCGGCCGGGCGGCTCGAGGTGCATCAGGAATCAGTCGACCTGCGGCCCTTCGTCTTCGATGTCGCGACCGAGATCGAGCCGCTCGTCTCGGAGCGGCAGCTCGGCATCTCGATGACGATCTCGTCGACGCTGCCGCGCGTGCGCACCGACCCGGCCCACCTGCGGCAGATTCTGCTGAACCTCATCGGGAACGCGGTCAAATACACGCCGGCGGGGAGCGTCCAGGTGAAGGCGCGCTTTCTCGACGGCATCGTTCCCGGGGAGACGGCGACCCCGACGGGCTCGGAGCTGCGCGCGCTCTGTCCCGATCCGTCGCGTCCATGGGTCGCCCTGCAGGTCATCGATACCGGCATCGGCATCGCGCCCGCCGATCATGCGCGGGTCTTCGAG
>DASSZC010000460.1:0-5529 GCA_035702925.1 Gemmatimonadaceae bacterium
TACGAACTCGTTCGGGGGACAGTAGCACATGGTCGACAGCCTGACACCGCGTCGCGCGGCCGTAGCCACCCTGTTGCTCGCCGGTGCGCTGACCGCCGCGAGCGGGTGCAAGAAGAAGGATGGTGATGCCGAAGCCGCCGAGACGGCGAAGGCGGTCGTCGTCTCTCCGCAGGAGATCTACGTCGTCAGCGAGCACCGGATCGAGACCGGCCCGTCGATGTCGGGATCGCTCGATCCGGACCAGGAAGCGACCGTCCGCGCCGAGGTCGGTGGCGCGGTGCTGCAGACCTTCGTCGACCAGGGGACGCATGTCGGTGTCGGTACCGTGCTCGCGCGCCTCGACGACACCGCCATCCGCGACAGCTACCTGTCGGCGCGATCGGGCGTGACCGCCGCGCAGACCGCGGCCGACGCCGCGCGGCGCAACCTCGAGCGATCCGAAAAGCTCGTCGCTGCCGGGGCGATCGCCGATCGCGACGTCGAGACCGCGCGCACGCAGGCCCAGGCCGCGGCCTCGCAGCTCGCCGACGCGAAGGCGCGCTTTGCGGCGGCCGAAAAGCAGCTCGACAAGACGACCATCAAGTCGCCGATCGCCGGAGTCGTCAGCGTCCGCTCGGTGAGCGCCGGTGATCTCGCCTCTCCGGGCGCGGCACTGTTCACGATCGTCGATCCGTCGAGCATGCGACTCGAGGGAAGCGTTCCCACCGACCAGATCTCGTCGGTCCGGCTGGGGATGCCGGTCACCTTCACCGTGCAGGGATATCCTGATCGTTCCTTCACCGGCCGCATCACGCGCATCAACCCGGTGGCCGACCCGACCACGCGCCAGGTGCGCATCCTCGCCTCGATCCCGAACTCCGGCAACACTCTCGTCGGCGGGCTCTTCGCGCAGGGACACGTGGCGAGCGAAGCGAGGAACGGGCTGGTCATCCCCTCGAGCGCGGTGAACCAGAAGGACTTCGTGCCGACTGTCACGCGAATCAGGAACGGACGCGCCGAGAAGGCGGCGGTGTCGCTCGGGCTCGAGGACAGCGGCAGCGAGACGGTGGAGATCACGAAAGGGCTCGCGCCCGGCGATACGGTGCTCGTCGGGGGAGCACAGGGGCTCACACCCAAGACCCTCGTTCGCGTACGCGCAGTGAGCGACCGCCCCGCACCGTCCGAGTGAGGTAGAAGCGTCATGTTCATCTCCGATTTTGCCATCAAGCGGCCACTCGTCACCGTCGTCTCGATGGTGGCGCTGGTCGTCTTCGGCCTCGTCGCGCTCATGAAGCTGAAGACCGACGAGTTCCCCGAGGTCGTTCCGCCGTACGCATCTGTCGGTCTCATCTACCCGGGCGCGTCCCCGGACGGCGTCGAAAAGGAAGTGCTCAATCCCGTCGAGGAGCAGATCACCGCGATCAGCGGGGTGAAGACGGTGATGGGCAAGGCCTACGACGGCTACGGCTCGATCATCATCGAGTTCAACTTCGGCACGAACATGAGCGACGCGACGCAGGAGATCCGTGACAAGATCTCCGGCATTCGCGCCGACTTGCCGACGGAGCTGAAGGAGCCGGTCATCACGAAGTTGAACGACACCGACCGGCCGATCGTCTCGCTCGCGCTGACCTCGAAGAACCTTTCGCAGGCCGACTTGACGCGGCTCGCCGATCCGAAGATCACCCGCGAGATCCGCTCGCTGAGCGGCGTCGCCGAAGTGCAGGTGTTCGGCAAGGTCGAGCGCGAGCTGACCGTCGAGCTGCAGCCCGACCGGCTCCAGGCGGCGGGTGTCAGCGTCGGACAGGTCGTGCAGTCGCTCCAGGCGCAGAACCTCGCCGCGCCGGTCGGCCGGGTCACGGGCGCGCTCGACGAGCGCTCGATCCGCCTCAAGGGGCGGCTCGAGGGGCCGCAGGATTTCATGCAGATGGTCGTCGCCGAGCGCGGCGGGCAGCTCATCCGGCTCGGCCAGGTCGCCGTCGTGCGCGACGGCACCGAGGAGCCGCGCTCGCTCGCGCTCTACAACGACGGTGAGGCGGTCGGCATCGACATCAAGAAGTCGCCGGGCTACAGCACCACCGACGTCAGCGACCGCGTTCGCGCGAAGGTCAAGGACCTGCAGCGCGACCTCCCCGAGGGGACGAAGATCGTCATGGTGAAGGACGCGGGGACGCGCGTCACCGCCGCGGTGACGAACGTCAAGGAGGCGCTGCTCGAGGGCGCGCTGCTGACGGTGCTCGTCGTCTTCCTCTTCCTCAACTCCTGGCGCTCGACGGTCATCACCGGCCTCGCCCTCCCCGTCTCGGTGCTCGCCAGCTTCATCATGGTCTGGGTGCTCGGCTTCAAGCTCGAGACCATGTCGCTGTTAGGCCTATCGCTGGCGATCGGGATACTGATCGACGACGCCATCGTGGTCCGCGAGAACATCGTCAGGCACGTCGAGATGGGAAAGGATCACATGCGCGCCGCGCACGAGGGGACCGACGAGATCGGGCTCGCCGTCGCCGCGACGACGTTCTCGATCCTCGCCGTGTTCGTCCCGATCGGCTTCATGCCGGGGATCGGCGGACAGTGGTTCAAGCCTTTCGCGCTGACGATCGCCAGCTCGGTGCTCGTCTCGCTCTTCGTGTCGTTCTCGCTCGACCCGATGCTGTCCGCGTACTGGCCCGACCCGCACCGCCCCGAACACTCGAAGTGGTGGATCACGAAGAAGCTCGACCAGTTCAATCACTGGTTCAACGAGCAGGCGCAGAACTACAAGAAGGTGATCGCCTGGGCGCTCGACCACCGCGCGGCGATGATGGTCATCGCGATCGGGAGCTTTCTCGCCTCGTTCACGATCCCGGTGAAGGGGCTGATCGCACTCGCCGGTGCGCTGATCGGGATCTTCGTCGCGGTCTGGCTCATCAACCGCCGCCCGAACCTGGTGCTCCACGTGCTCGGGATGGTGCTCTTCCTCGGCATCGCGCTGGGGATGCTCCGCCTCGTGGTGACGGTGCTGAGCGGGGCGATCACTGTCGGCGCCATCCTCAAGGCGCTCGTGCTGCTCGGGATCGCCGTGCTCGCCGGGCGCGCCCTCTGGCACGCGTTCCGCGAGCTGCTCGACCGGCGCCGCGGCGCCGCGGCGAGCACCGGCGGCGGGATCCTCGTCGGCGTCGCGGTCGCCGCGGTCCTCGTCTACCTCTCGCCGGTGTGGCGCAACGTCGGCCCGGGATTCTTCCCGGTGGACGATCGCGGCGAATTCATCATCGCGATCGAGACGCCCCCCGGATCGAACCTCGCCTACACGCGCGAGAAGGCGAGCGAGATCTACCGCGTGCTGAAGCGCCATCCCGAGGTGACGTACACCTATGCGACGATCGGCGACCAGGCATCGGGATCGGTGGATGTCGGCAACATGTACGTGCGCACCGTGCCGAAGAACGAGCGCAGCCGCGGCGTCGAGGAGCTCGCCGCCGCGTTGCGCGCTGAGCTGAAGGAAGTGGGCGGCGCGACGCTCTCGGTGTTCACGAGCGACTTCGGCGGCGGGCGGAAGCAGCTCCAGTTCCAGGTGCGCGGCAGCAACGACATCGCGACGCTCACCCGCGCCGCCGACATGGTGATGGCCGAGGTGCAGAAGGTGCCGGGAGCGGTCGACGTCGGGCTGTCGACGAAGGGGCAGAAGCCCGAGCTCACGGTCGAGCTGAACCGCGGCGTCGCCGGAACGTTAGGCATCACCGCCGGGCAGATCGCCCAGTCGCTGCGGCCGGCCTTCGCCGGGCTGGAGGCGGGCTACTGGGAGGATCCGAGCGGGGAGACACGGAAGGTGCAGGTCCGCCTCGCCCCCGAGTCGCGGCGCAACACCGCGGACCTCGCGCAGCTGCCGCTCGTCATGCAGGGGCCGGCCGGCCCGCCGACGACGATCCCGCTCGGCCAGGTCGCATCGATCGAGAAGGGAGAGGGGCCGGCAATCATCGATCACCTCGACCGCGACCTCGTCGTCACGGTGGAGGCGAACACGGCGGGGCGCGCGAGTGGCGACGTCACGAGCGACGCGATGGCCCGCATCGCCAGGCTCAGTCTTCCCGGCGACGTGCACGTCACGCTCGGCGGCGAGTCGAAGGACCAGAATGAGCTGTTCGGGCAGATCTACGTCGCCCTCGGCACGGCCGTGCTCCTGATGTACCTGATCCTCGTCCTCCAGTTCGGGTCGTTCGTCGATCCGCTGGCGATCCTCGTCTCACTTCCCCTGTCGCTGATCGGGGTCATGATCTCGCTCTCGATCGCCGGGATGACGATCAACATCATGAGCATGATCGCGATCATCCTCCTCGCCGGGATCGTGGCGAAGAACGCGATCCTGCTCATCGACTTCGCGAAGTGGGCGCGGGAGAAGGCGGGGATGCCGTTGCGCGAGGCGCTGATCGAGGCCGGCGCGATCCGTCTCCGGCCGATCCTGATGACCACCTTCGCGCTGATCGCCGGGATGGTCCCGGTCGCCCTCGGCCGCGGCGAGGGCGCGCAGTTCCGTGCGCCGTTAGGCGTGGCGGTGATCGGCGGCGTCCTCACCTCGACGATGCTGACGCTGATCGTGATCCCGACGGTCTACGAGATCATGGACGACGCCCGTGAGAGGGTGGCCCACCTCTTCGGCCGTACCCCGGCCCAGAAGACCGCCGAGCACCGGATCCCGCTCGGCGGGGAAGGGGTGGTGAACGAAACTGCCGACTGACCGAACCGCGCGACCCTTGCCGCCTGGGTCAACATTTCCCCCGATCCGGGGGTAGTATGACAGGGGCCGGCGATGAGCGCCGGCCCCTGTCGTCTCTGCCACTGCACCGATGCCCAACTCGATCCGCTCCCTCGCCGCGCTCGCCCTCTCCGCCGGGGCACTCGCCGGTTGCGCGACCTTCAGCTCCGTCTTCCCCTCGCACGAAGACGTCTTCACCCCGATCACTCCGACCGTCGGTGTCGCTCGTGTCCAGGGCAAGGACACCACCTGGGTGCTGAATGGCACCGGCTACGAGCTGACCGCGAGCGACCGCAAGCTGCTGCCTGCGGTGCAGACCGCGCTCGATGGCGCCGCCACCGACTTCCGCGCCTACATGGGCGGCGATCCGCCTAGCGTCACTGTCGTCGCGATGCAGCTCAAGCGCGGCCAGCGTCCCGATACCGCCCGGCTCTCGCAGGTCAGGGCGACCGGCGCCGTCCCGGTGTACGTTCGGCTCGCCGAACAGGGACGCGGGATGTCGGTCGGGATGACGTTGAGCGACGACATGGTCTCGGTCTCTCCTGTGGTCCGGAAGTGGATCAGCACACTGGCGAGCGCACCGGCAACGCCGGGGGCGACGGGGACGAGCAGCAGCGCCGGGGTTCCCAAGTGGCTCGAGGTCGCGGTTCCCTCCCTGATCGGTGGTTGGAGCGACGCCGACATCATGTCGGCGCAGGTCGGGCTCCATCCCGACCGGATCATCGGGCTCCGCTCGATCTTCTCCGGGCAGCGTCCCGTCGAGGACAGCAGCGCCCGGAGGGGGCGCCGCGGCGATGACGTGAACGCCGACTTCGACCGTC
>DASSZC010000553.1:0-3854 GCA_035702925.1 Gemmatimonadaceae bacterium
GCGCGCCTGATCGCGGCGCTCCTCCTGGCCGGCGCCGCCTGCGCGCCTAACGGCGGGCGGGACGCCGACTGGACGGTCACCGGGGGCGACCCGGGGAACAGCCGCTACTCTCCGCTCGCGCAGATCAACCGCGGCAACGTCAGCGAGCTCCGCGTGGCCTGGACCTATCATGCCGGCGGTGTCGAGGCGGGCGTCCACTCGGAGATCCAGGCGACGCCCATCGTGGTCGACGGGGTGCTCTACTCGACGACGCCGGCGCTCTCGGTCATCGCGCTCCGGGCGGATAGCGGGACGCTGCTCTGGAAGTTCGATCCCTTCGCGAAGCGAGCGCGCGAATCGCACGTGAATCGCGGGGTCGCCTACTGGGCGAAGGGTGACGACCGGCGAATCTTCTTTTCGGCGGGCCGGCGTCTCTACGCGCTCGACGCGCGCACCGGCACTCCGATTCCGACGTTCGGCGATTCCGGATCGGTCGACCTCGCCATGGGGCTCGGTCGTGAGATCGGCGATGCGTACATCGTCGCCACGAGTCCGGGCGCGATCTACGAGAATCTGCTCATCCAGGGGACGCGGGTCGGCGAAGGCGAGGGCTCGGCGCCGGGCGACGTGCGCGCGTACGACGTGCGCACGGGAAAGATCGCCTGGGCCTTTCATACCATCCCGCGCCCGGGCGAGACGGGGTACGACAGCTGGCCAGCCGACGCGTGGAAGACCGCGGGGGGCGCGAACTCGTGGGCCGGGATGGCCGTCGACGCGAAGCGGGGGATCGTCTACGTCCCCACCGGCTCGGCAACGCCCGACTTCTATGGCGGCGGTCGCGCGGGTGCCAACCTGTTCGCGAACACCCTGCTCGCGCTCGATGCGAGAACGGGGGAGCGGCGCTGGCACTTCCAGACGGTGCATCACGATCTCCTCGACCGGGACCTTCCGGCTGCGCCGAATCTCGTCACGCTGTCGCGCGAGGGAAAGCAGGTCGACGCGGTCGCGCAGATCACCAAGACCGGCTTCGTGTTCGTCTTCGATCGTGCGACGGGGACACCGCTCTTCCCCATCGACGAGCGCCCGGTTCCGGCGTCCGACCTGCGCGGCGAGCGGTCGTGGCCGACGCAGCCCGTCCCGGCCGCGCCGGCGCCCTTCGCGCGGCAGGCGATCACGGAAGCGGACCTTACCGACATCTCGCCGTCCGCGCATGCCGCCGCGCTGCGGCGGTTCCGGACGCTCAGGCCTAACGCGCCGTTCACGCCGCCGAGTCGCGAGGGAAGCATCGTCCTCCCCGGCTTCGACGGTGGAGGGGAGTGGGGTGGCGCGGCGGTGGACCGCGAGACCGGCGTGCTCTACGTCAACGCGAGCGATGTCCCCTGGATTGCCGCCATGCGCGAGAGAGCGGCGATCCCGCCGGCGAGTAGCGAGCCGCGCGCGGGGCGGGGCCGCGCGGTGTACGAGGCGACGTGTGTGGGGTGCCACGGCGAGGACAGGCGCGGGAACGACCGGGTCGCGTCGCTGCTCGGTGTCGAGAAGCGGCTTTCGGTTGAGCAGATTCGCCAGGTCGTCGAGCGCGGGCGCGGCTTCATGCCGGCGTTCGCGAATCTCGGCGAGGCGGACAAGCGCGCCGTCATCGAGTATCTCATCGGGCATGTGACCGGCGAGGCTGTTGGCTCCTCGCCAGCGGCGCGACTGAAGACGACCCGGCCGAAGCCGCCTGACACACCGTACGAGTTCGCCGGTTACGAGCGGTGGCGCGACTCGAGCGGATTGCCCGCGATCAAGCCGCCATGGGGGACGCTCAGCGCGATCGACCTGAACACCGGGGAGTACCGCTGGCGCATCCCGTTAGGCAGGCATCCCGCGATGCCGGCGAGCACCACGCCGGCATCGGGGACGGAGCAGTACGGCGGACCGATAGTCACCGCGGGCGGCCTGGTGTTCATTGCCGCGACGCAGGACGTCATGTTTCGCGCCTTCGACAAGGCGACGGGGACGCTGCTATGGGAGGTCCCGCTCCCCGCCGCCGGCTATGCGACGCCAAGCACCTTCATGGTGGACGGCAGGCAGTACGTGGTCATCGCGGCCGGCGGCGGGAAGCTGGGGACGCCATCGGGCGACGCGTACGTCGCCTATGCCCTGCCCCGCGCGACGCACGCGGCGCCGGCTACTGAACCCAGTCGGCGATGAAGAGGTTGGTGTCGCCCGGCTTCGCGTCGTGCCGGTTCGATGCCCAGACGAGCGAACGGCCGTCGGGGCTGAACATCGGGAAGCCGTCGAACGAATCCTCCGTCGTCACCTGTTCGAGCCCGGTGCCGTCGAGGTTGATGAGGTAGAGATCGAAGTTGCCGCTGCGCGGGCGGAGGTAGTTCGACGAGAAGATCAGTCGCTGCCCGTCGGGGAGCCACGATGGGCCGAAGTTGGCGCCGCCTAACGTCGTTATCTGCCGCTGGCCGCTGCCATCGGCGTTCATGACCCAGAGCTCCATCCGGTTAGGCCTGACGAGCCGCTGCGCGAGAAGGTCGCGATAGGTGGTGAGCGCGCTGTCCACCGGGTGCCAGGCGCGATAGACGATCTTCGTGCCGTCCGGCGACCACCATGGTCCCCCGTCGTAACCTTCCGTGGTCGTCAGGCGCCTGACGTCGGTGCCGTCGACGTTCATCGTGTAGATGTCGAGGTCCCCGTCCTTGAGCGAGGTGAGGACGATACGCCTGCCATCCGGCGACACGACCGCCTCGGCGGTGTAGACGCCATAGCTGGTCAGGCGGCGCAGGTCGGAGCCGTCGGGACGCGCGGTGTAGATGTCGAAGGGATCGAGTCGCCAGACGTAGCCCTTCGAGGGATCGGGGCGCGGCGGACAGGAGTCCTGCAGCGCGTGCGACGACCCGAAGAGGATGCGCTGGTCGTTCGCGTAGAAGAACCCGCAGGTCGTCTTGCCGGTGCCGGTGGAAACCCGGCGCACATTGGAGCCGTCGACGTTCATGACGTACTCCTGGTCGCAGCTGCGGCCATCGCGCGTGCTCTGGAAGATCAGGCGTCGCCCGTCGGCGCTGAAGTAGGCTTCGGCGTTCTCGCCACCGTTAGTCAGCTGGCGGACGTTGCGCAGGTGAGGCTCGGAGGCGATTGCCGGGAGGGCGGTCGCGCTCATCGCGGGACGCTGCCGCGCGCACCCGATGACCGCGAAGGCGAGGAAGAGGTAGGATCGGTTCATGAGCGAGAATCTACGACAGCCCAGTCGGCAGTGCGCCCCCCGCGGCGGAAGACCGCGCCCGCGTTCCCCGAGCGCGCGCCCTGGCTTCGCACTGAATGCGCTGGGCTATGGCGCAAACGCCATTGCGGCGACAGGTTGGGGAAGTCCCGAGCCCGGACGCTCCGTGATAAGCGGTTACTCATTTACCCGGCGCGTCCGCCACTGCCTCATCGCGGCCCGGCATGAAGCCGGGCGGCTCGGACACGATCATGTCGGGACCGAGCACATGCTCCTCGGACTTCTCGCTGTGCCGGACGGGCTCCCCTCCTACGTCGCCGACGCGCTGAAGATCGACACGACGTCACTGCGCACCGACGTCGAGCGACGCGCGGGTCGCGGGCCGGTGACGACGGAGCTCGCCGACATTCCGTATGCGCCGGACGCGAAGCTGGTGCTCGAGCACACGATGGACGAAGCCGCGCGAATCGGCGCCGACGACGTGGACTCCGAGCACCTGCTGCTCGGGATGCTCGCCGAGGGACGGGGGATCGCGGCGACCGCACTGCGCGCGCAGCGAGTGGAGCTGGAAAGTGCGCGACAGGTGATCGGCGCCGCCCGGCCGCCGGTCCCCCTCCCTCCGCCGTCGCTGCTGCAGCGGTTCTCGACGTGGCTGAGTGGGGAC
>DASSZC010000320.1:0-3461 GCA_035702925.1 Gemmatimonadaceae bacterium
CGCCGACCTCGACGCCTAACGGTCCGACCATCGTCTCGGCGGCGAGCGTCGCCGTCTTTGTCGGGGGGAGCGGGATCGCGAAGGAGCTGCTCGAGGACGACAGCGTGCCGATGTCGTCCTGGAAGACGCCGGTCAGCCGCAGCGGCCCGACCTGCCGGCCGTACTTCACGAGCAGCGCCGGGTTCGCACCCCACCAGAGCTCGGGGCCGAACGCGGCACTCAGCCCGGTGAGACTACGCTTTCCAGTGAACTCGACGCCGATCGGGGCATTCCCGTTGTAGATGTCGATGTTCGGGCCGTAGTTCGCCTCGCGATAGAGGCCGAAGAAATCGCCCTGGTAGCCCCAGTGGTAATGCCCCGTGCGGTAGAAGCCGGCGAGCCCGAAGTCGCGCTCGTCCCACTGCAGCGATGCGCGATAGACCTTCACGCGCTCGTTCCCCTCGAGCGGAACGACCTGGCCGTCCGCGGTCTGCACGTTGCGCACGCGTCCCCGATTCTCGTAGAAGATCTGGTCGACCGGGTTGTTGGGCACGTGACCGAGGAGGTTGAGCGAGAGCGTCGCGATGACGTTGTCGGCCGGCCGCGCCTCGAAGTCGGTGAAGAACGACTCGAGATGATCGAAGCCGCGCGCGCTCGGGTATGCGGTTGGATTCGGCGCGCCCACCCTTGGCGTGCTGAGGGAAGTGCCGCCCGTCGTGAAGGTCGCGAGGTAGAGGCGCATTCCGCTCAGGCGGAAGCGGCTCGCCTCGTCGGAGACCTGTGCGCCCTTGTCGGAGCGCGCGCGGAGCGCGAGCAGCGCCGGATCGATCGCGTCGAAGCGGGCGTCGACGGTGGCCAGCGTCGTGCCCGGGGCGTAGGGGTCGAACTGGAAGACCTGCTCGAGTGCGTAGTACGCCGCGCGCGGATAGAGCTGGAAGAGGCCGCGGGCGTCGGGCGCACCCTTGGCGACGACCCCCCACCACTCCTCGTTCATGTTGTTGTCGCCGGCGGTGAAGTCCGAGTAGGCAGCGTTAGGCCAGCCGGCATCGGTGTCGTGGACGTCGAGCCGCACCGTCTGGCCGACCTTCCACCACCCGTCGCTCCACTGGAACACGAAGCCGCCGATCGCGTTGCCGGCGCGCCCCCCTCCCTTGCCGCTCGTCTGCTCCTCGATCTCGCGCCACTGGGCGACCAGGTAGCGCGCCTGCATCGCCTGGTCCTCGCGCATCTCGCGCGCATTGTACGCATCGGCGCCGAACTCGGTGAACATCGCCGGGACGCCGAGCTTCGTCTTCACCACCTGGAAGAAGTCGCCGGCCGATGCGCCGCGGTAGACGTTCGAGCCGAAGATGTCGATCCCCTTCGCCTCGGCGGCGATGATGTCGATGTACTGCAGGTCGCCGTTGGCCAGCGCGACCGGCCGCGCCGGATCGCGCTGGTGGACGAGGCGGGCGGCTTCGCCGACGAGCGAGTAGAGATAGCGCGCCTTCGCCGCGTCGCGCTCCCCCGCGGGAAGCGCCTCGGTCGCCGCCGACTTCCAGGCGAGGCCGTAGTTGTTCTCGTTGCCGATGATGTACATCAGCACCCCCGGCGTCCCACTGAACTGGTCAGCGAGCGTGCCGACTTCGGTGAGGAGCGCGCGGCGCGCACGCGGATCCGAGTAGTCGGTGTTCGGCGTGAACATCCCCCCGACCGTCGTGCCGTAGCGGCCGAGCGGGTGGTTGATGGCGGTCCAGATGCCGTAGGTGTTGTAGATGTAGGCAACCCAGCGCGGCGGCACCCCCGCGTACTGCCTGACGACGTTGACGCCCATCGCCCGGAGGAGCCCGAACTCGCGGTCGAGCGCGGCGCGGATGATGTCGTCAGGCTGCGACCAGAGCGAGTACGAATAGTTCTCGCCGATGGGCAGGTAGTCCCAGTTCATCCCCTTGACGAGGAAGTCGCGGCCGTCGACCTGGAGGCGGGAGCCGGCGCTGTCGGTGACTACGCGGACGGACTGGGTAGTCTGCGCGCGTGCGGGGGCGGGCGAGGCGAGACTCGCGGTGAACACCGCGGATGCGGCGATCAGGCGCCGTGTCGCGCGCGCGCGGGCAGGATTCATGTGGACCTTTTCGGGGGCGAAGATGGCAGCGACGACGCGAGCGGAGTGGAGGGGCGACGCCGCCAAGAATGACCCGGGGCAGCGGGGCTGTCAACCCGAACCGAGGGAGGGGAGGGGACCTGTGGAACGTTAGGCAGTTCAACACTCCCCGACGAGTTGCGCTCGCCGGGGGTGGTTGCTGCGGATAGAGGGCGACGAGTGCGGAGAGAGCGTGATGCGCAACTCCCTACGCCGGGAAAAGTGCCTTGACAGACAGGGGAAGAAGTTCCCATATGCATCGAGGCCGTGTCGACGTGAGTAGCCCCCGACGGGGCTTCAGACTCCGGAAAGGAAGGGGATCATGGCAGCGGCAGTATCACTGGATTTCTCGAAGCCGCACGTGCTGCGGAATGTGAAGGAGTTCAAGGCGGCGGTGGCGGAGCTCGACCGGCTGGCTGATGCCAATCCTGCGCGTGGGACCGACGCGTACGATCGGCTCGAGTTTCTCGCCGTGCTCATCGAAGCGTACGAGAACGAGCACAATCCGATCGACGAACATGCCGGCACCCCACAGAGCGTGGTGAAGTTCATGCTCGACCAGCGGGGCATGACGAGGAGTGATCTCTACGAGATGATGGGCGGCAAGGCTCGGGTGTCGGAGTTCTTCTCGAAGAAGCGCCGGCTTTCGATCGAGCAGGTTCGCGCACTTCACAAGGCGCTTGGAATCCCGGCCGATCTGTTGATCGGGTGAGGTGCGTGGCCGGTTCGTGGTTGCGGCGGCACTCCGCGGAGGCGAAGGCGCGACCGGCCCTTGCAGTTCAGTCGATCGCGGCGAAGATCGGTGCGAGATCGATTGCGAGCGCGCTCGACGCGCCGGCCGGGTGCCAGCGCAGAACGTCGGTGATGATCTCCGGCCGTTCGTCCGCGGGTCGCCAGCGCTCGAGGAGGCGCGACTCGGCGTCCACGATCCAGTACTCGGCGATTTCCGCGCGCTGATAGCGGCGCCGCTTGAGGATGCGGTCGCGGCTGGCCGAGGATGGTGAGATAACTTCGACGACGAGGATCGGCCGGCCGCCTTCCGACCAGGTGCGCGGTGGACGCTCGCCAGTGCGGGGGAAGACCGTGATGTCCGGCTGGACGATCGTGTCGGGCGTCAGCTCGATGTCGCTCGGCGCAGTGAACACCCAGCCTGCGCGCTCCGCCTTGCACCAGGGAAGGAGTGCGCCGAGGAGCTCCGAGACGACGTACTGATGAATGGCCGCCGGTGACGGAGTCACGTGGTGCACTCCGTCGATGATCTCGTGGCGCTGCCCATCGTCAGGCAGGGCCTCGAGCATCGCGCGGTTCCAGCGCACGGGTGACGAAGGCGGCGGCGTCGCGGCGGGCATGACCATATCAATCG
>DASSZC010000482.1:0-3092 GCA_035702925.1 Gemmatimonadaceae bacterium
GCTCACGCCAGCAAGCTGCTCACCCGCCAGATCCTCCGTGACGAGTGGGGATTCAATGGGATGGTGGTGAGCGACTGGACGGGGATCGGTGAGCTCCTGAACCACGGGATCGGCGCGGACAGCGCGGACATCGGGAAGGCGGCGATCGATGCCGGCGTCGACATGGACATGGTCGCCGAGGTCTATCGCAAGGCGCTCCCCGGTCTCGTCCGCGGCGGACGCGTCCCGCAGGCAGAGGTGGATGAAGCCGTCAGGCGCGTGCTGCGCCTCAAGTATCGGCTCGGCCTGTTCAGCGATCCGTATCGCGGGATCAGCGCCGCCGCCGAGCGGCAGGCGATGGTCACGCCCCCGTATCGCGCCCTCGCCCGCGAGGCGGCGCGGCAGTCGATCGTCCTCCTCAAGAACGACGGCAACGTCCTCCCGCTGAAGAAGACGCTGGCGACGGTCGCCGTCATCGGAGCGTTAGGCGCGGATACCGGCGCGACGATCGGCAACTGGGGTGGCATGGGACGCGCCGCCGACGCCCTCTCGGTGCTCGACGGCATCCGTCGCGCGCTGCCGAAGGGGAACGTCCTCTACGCGCGCGGTGCGTCTCCGGGGAGCAGCGATACCAGCGCGATCGCCGCCGCGGTCGCGACGGCGCGCCGCGCGAACGCGGTCGTCCTCGTCGTCGGCGAGGTTCCCGACATGAGCGCCGAAGCGAGCAGCCGCGCGACGATCGACCTCCCCGGCGCGCAGATGAAGCTCGTTCGCGCCGTGCGGGCGACGGGGGTGCCGACGGTCGTCGTGCTGATGAACGGACGGCCTCTCGCCTTGCAGGAGCTGGACAGCCTGATGCCGGCGATCGTCGAGACCTGGTTCCTCGGCATCGAGCAGGGGAACGCGACCGCCGACGTGCTGTTCGGCGACTACAACCCGGGAGGACGCCTCCCCGTAACGTTCCCCCGCGTGACCGGGCAGGTGCCGATCTACTACGCGCACAAGAGAACCGGCCGCCCGTCGAACGACAGCGCCAAGTACACGTCGCGCTATCTCGACGTCCCGTTCACTCCGCTCTACCCCTTCGGCCACGGGCTGAGCTACACGACGTTCACGACGAGTGCCCCCCGCCCGAGCGCGGCGACGTTGCGCGCCGGCGATACGCTGCAGGTCGAGGTCGACGTCACGAACACCGGTAGCGTCGCCGGCGACGCGGTGGTGCAGCTCTACCTGCGCGACGACGTCGGCAGCATCACGCGTCCCGTCAGGCAGCTGACGGGATTCTCGCGTGTCACGCTCGCCGCGGGAGAGAAGCGCACGGTGCGATTCCCGGTCGCCGCTCGCGATCTCGCCTTCCACGATGCATCGATGCGGCTCGTTGCCGAGCCGGGGAGCTTTACGCTGTTCGCCGGCCCCGACGCCGAGCACGGTGACTCGGCGAAGTTCACCTTCACGACCCCCGACGGCAGGCCGGTCCCGGTAGCAGACGCCTGCCGATGATCCGCGTCGGCCTCGCCGGCTACGGCCTCGCCGGGTCGGTGTTCCACGCCCCGCTGATCGCGGCGACGCCGGGGCTGCGCCTGACGCTGGTCGCGACGAGCAACGCCGAGCGCGCGGCGGCGGCGCGGCGCGAGCATCGCGGCGCGGAGATCGTCGCCGACGCCGACGCGCTCGTCGCCCGGGCATCGGAGCTCGACCTCCTCGTCGTCGCCACGCCTAACGCTACGCACTATCGCGTGGCGAGCGCCGCGCTCGCCGCCGGGCTCGCGGTCGTCGTCGACAAGCCCTTTGCGACGACCGCGGCCGAGGGACGCGCGCTCGTCGAGCAGGCTCGCAAGGCGCGGCGCGTGCTCAGCGTCTTCCAGAACCGCCGCTGGGACGGCGACTTCCTCACCGTGCGCAAGCTGATCGCCGAGGGGGCGCTCGGCGATGTCTACCGTCTCGAGTCGCACTTCGATCGCTGGCGCCCCGAGCCGCGCGCGGGGTGGAAGAACGACCCCGAGCCCGGCGCGGGGCTGCTCTACGACATCGGCCCACACCTGATCGACCAGGCGCTCCTTCTCTTCGGCCCCGTTTCCGCGGTTCACGCGGAGCAGCGCGAGCTGCGCCCGGCAACGCGCGTCGTCGACGATGCGTATCTCATTCTGTCGCACCGGTCGGGGGTCTCGTCGCACCTCGTGATGTCGCTGGTGGCCGCCGAGCCGGGGCCGCGCTTCCGGGTGCTCGGCACAGCCGCGACCTTCACCAAGTTCGGGCTCGACGTGCAGGAGGAGACGCTGCGCGCCGGGGCGAGGCCGGGCGACGCCGAGTGGGGTACCGATCCGCGCGATGCATGGGGCCGGCTGTCGAATGGCAAGGATTCACGAACCATCTCGACCGAGCGGGGTGCGTACGAGCATTATTATCAGGGCGTGGTCGACGCGATGCAGCGCGGCGCGCCGGCGCCGGTGGACCCGGCTGATTCGGTGGCCGCGCTCGAGATCATCGAAGCAGCAAACGTCTCCGCGGCGGAGCGCAGGGTAGTGACGCTGGAGTAGCGAGGGATTCCGTGGCCCTTCCAGGAATCGCGATCAACGGTTCGCCAACCGGTTCACTCGACGAGTCCGAGCTGGCGCTGCGCATCCGCGCCGGCGACGAGTCGGCGTGTGAGGCGCTGTACCGCTCGTATCGCGCCGCCCTCTGGCGCTTCGCGTACTCCTACGTCCGCTCTCCCGAGGTCGCCGAGGAGCTGGTGCAGGACGTCTTCCTCGCCCTCTGGCGAAACCGCGCCGAGGCCGGGACTCGCGGATGCATCAGGACCTGGCTCTACGCCGCGATTCGCAACCAGGCGCTCAATCACCTCCGCCACGAGCGGATCGTCACGCGACTCGACGAGCGCGTAAAGCGGGTGGGTGAAAACGGGAACGACACATCGGGAGCGGAGGGCACCATCGCAATGGGTGCACCCGCTCCCGACGCGCATTCGGCGATCGAGGCGCGCGAAATCGACGACGCCGTGATGCGCGCGATCGCCGCCCTCTCCGAGCGCCGCCGGGTGGCGATGACGCTGCGCTGGAAGCATGACATGCCGGCGAGCGAGATCGCGCGCGTGCTCGACACGACCCCCGAGTCGG
>DASSZC010000502.1:0-3123 GCA_035702925.1 Gemmatimonadaceae bacterium
CCCCTCACGGGTCGCGATGTTGCCGGCGATGAGCTGAATATCGGGGAGCAGCTCCCGCAGCTTCGCCGTCGACGCGAGCACGGCGTCGGCGTGACCGTGGGCGGTGTCGACGACGAGGACGTCGACCCCCGCGTCGACGAGCGCCTTGGCGCGGGCGAAGACGTCGCCCCCCGAGCCGACGGCGGCAGCGACCCGAAGGCGCCCGTGCTGGTCCTTGTTCGCGTTCGGGAACTGCCGCCGCTTGTGGATGTCCTTCACGGTGATGAGTCCCGTGAGCTTTCCATCGGCGTCGACGACGGGAAGCTTCTCGATGCGATTGCGCCCGAGGATGCGCTCCGCTTCCTCGAGCGTGGTGCCGACCGGCGCGGTGACCAGGCGCTCGCGCGTCATCGCGTCGCGGAGGGGGCGATCGAGATTCCGCTCGAACTGGAGGTCGCGATTGGTGATGATCCCGACCAGCCTCCCTTCCTTGTCGACGACGGGGACGCCGGAGATCCGGAAGCGCTGCATCAGCGCGCTCGCCTCACGGAGAGTCGCGTCGGGATGGAGCGTGATCGGATTGCGGATCATCCCGCTCTCCGAACGCTTCACGCGATCGACTTCGGCCGCCTGGCGGTCGATCGACATGTTCTTGTGGAGCACCCCGATCCCGCCGGCGCGGGCCATCGCGATCGCCATCTCCGATTCGGTGACGGTATCCATCGCCGCCGAAACGAGTGGAACGTTGAGCGCGATGCCGCGAGTGAAGCGCGTCGCGGTGCTGACGTCCCGCGGGTGCGTCAGCGAGTGACGCGGCGCGAGGAGGACGTCGTCGAAGGTGAGCGAAGGCTCGGCGCGGACGCGCGCGTGCGAGCCTGCCTGCTCTAAACGCGACGGCCCGCTTCCGGAGCGATCCGGAGAAGCGGGCCGTGACGATGAAGGAATCGTAGTCGCCATGGCGAAAGGTACCCGCGGCGGCCCGGTAAAGCCAGCCCGGATGCGGGGCCCGGGACGGGAACGGGCCCCCGCCCGGGGGTGCCTAACGGTGGGCGCTAGCGGGCCATCCCGCGGAGACGGCGGCGCAGCCGCGCCGGGAGGAAGAACGCCGCGGCCGAGAAGACGGCGCGCAGGTTCATGTCGGCGAGATCCTCGGCCGCCCCCGACCAATGGGCGAGCAGCGTCGAACGTCCGGCGTTTCCGATCAGCCGCTGCAGGGCGAGCACGAGCAGGTAGACGTCATCGACCTCCCCGAGGAAGGGGATGAAATCGGGGATGAAGTCGAAGGGCATGATGATGTACGCGAGCGCGCCGGCGACCAGCAGCTTGTCGGTACCGGAGACTCGCGAATCGGTCATCAGCCCGACGAGCAGCCGCAGGTAGTTCGGCAGCTGCCGGATGTAGTGCATCATCGTCTTTTTCGCGCCACGGCGCGGATTCATCACGCCGTCTTCGACCGGCGCCTCGTGTGTCGGGGCGGCCGCGGGCGCGGCACTGGCCGAGCTGCGACGGCTGCTGCTGCCGCGGCGTCGCGCGGTCGTTTCCTGGCCTCTTGGGCTCACGTTGCCTGCTCTCCGGACCTCGGTGTACCTGGCGTCGTCGGGGCGCTGGGTGCGCTGGCCGCGGGGCTGCCAGAAGTCGGGGTTCCGGAGGTCCGGGAACCGTTCATGCCGGCAGCGCCGGCGATGTCACTCGCAACAGACTTGCCAGCAGCCGCAACTCCTTCGAGCGCGGACATCGCCTGGCCCATGAAACCCATCGCTTTGGAGATGGTCGTCGCCGAGACCTTGCCGGCACGGAGCGAGTCTTCGACCGCGTCGCCGAAGCGCTGGAAGATGGATGCGGGGGGCGCCGGTCGCTCGGCGTAGCGTGACTCGAGGAACTCGACATAGTCGAGGACCTGATAGCCCCGCTCATCGGAGAGCGACTCCAGCTTGCGAATGATCCGGTCCCGCAGATGCTGCTGCATGGCTCGCTCTCCAGGGTCGTGCCGCTCTGTCGCGCTCAGCCCCGCCAGCGCGCTCGCTTGCCGCGTGCGTCGATGTGCACGTACGGCGTGCTATAACGACGGCTGGTATATACACCCATGCCGCCCCTTAGCTCCGGATGATCCTGCTCGACCATCTCGACCGCGACCGCGACGAGTCGGCTGTCAGCGGCAGTATACCGTCCGTCGAAGTTGGCGTCGATCGCCACGTCGGCCGCATCGCCGTACTGGTGACGACTGTCGCGCGCGGAGCGCCTCACGCCGACGTTGTGGCTCGGCGTCCGGAACCCCGAGTGCACGTCGAGCGCCACGGACTCCTCGTTGGTCGAGTCCCGTCCCTGCATGCGCAGAACCTGCGAGATCACCAGCTCCAGCTTGTCGAGAAGCTTCGGCTCGAGCGCGACGTAGCGCGGCCAGGAGGACTGGCCATCGTGCGTGAGGAAATCCGACACGCGGAGGTGCGTGGTGACCTGAAGGTCGACGTCGTTCGGTCCGACCTCGATGAATCCCTCGGGCGCGTCATGATGCCCGCCAAGCCGCTCGGCGAGGTACGTCCCGATCTTGTAGCCGTTGAGCGTCGCGCCCAGCTTCTCGGCGAACGGAACGAGCACGGCGACCGTCATCTCGTCGACGACGCGGCGCTCCCCATCACGGAGAAGCGCCAGGTGGTACATCCCGGGCTCGCTCGGGGCGATGAGCTCAGCGCCGCCAAGCGGGAGCGGGGCGCTGGCCAGGGAGTCGCCGCCCGTGCGGACCCACGAGTACGCGAGCTTCGAGGGATCGCCTTCGACTTCGAGCGGATACTCGACTCGCTCGCCCGGAAGGACGACACGAAGCTTCACGTCGCCGCTCGTCCCGAATGCGTCGGCGCTCGGCGCGACGTCCATCTGGGCGACGGCGAGAGTCTCGAACGGCTTCTTGAGGAGGGACTGCGCGGGCTGGTGCAGCTCGATCACCGCGAGCGCGGCGCTGGCGAAGGCGGCGATGGTCAGCCACCCGGCACGGTCGCGGCGCACGGTAGGGCGCGCGCGACGATCGCCCTGCATCAGCTGCGGCTCCAGCGCGCGCGCCAGCCGCGAGCGTCTATGTGAGCGAAGGGACCGTGCGCCCGCGTGGCGCGATAGATCCCGCCGCCACCGGCGAGCTCGGGATAGGCGCGT
>DASSZC010000494.1:0-2719 GCA_035702925.1 Gemmatimonadaceae bacterium
CGCCGACCGTCTCGCGCTCGAGTCGCTCGCGCTGTCGGTGCGGCCGGTCAGAACGGGCTCGATGAGCTGGCGGCACGAGACCTCGCGGGCCAGTTACGCGGAGCTCCAGGCGAGCACCGAGCTGATCGCGTCGCGCCTGCCGATCGAGGTGCTCCGTGTGGCCCGGCTCGGGCGCGCGACGGCCGAGGGTGAGACGGCGTCCCTGCCGTTCACCGCCGCCGCCTCGGTCATGCCGGGCATGGCGATGTTCGACGGGCGTGGCGGGTTCGACGTCGTCACGGCGGTGGAGCGGGTACCGCTCGACTGCATCGTGTACGACTTCAACGTCGAGGACACCCACAACTTCATCGCCAACGGGCTCCTCACGCACAACTCGATCTACGGATGGCGCGGCGCCGACATCCGCAACATCCTCGACTTCGAGAAGGACTTCCCGTCGGCCCGCGTCGTCAGGCTGGAGGAGAACTACCGCTCGACGCCCGAGATCCTCGACCTCGCCAACGTCGCCATCAGCGCCAACGCCGAGCGCCGCGGCAAGACGCTGCGCGCGACGCGGGCGAGCGGCGAGCGCGTCTCCGCGATCGCGACGCTCGACGAGCGCGACGAGGCCGACTTCGTCGCCGACGAGGTGCTGGGACGGCGCTCCTCGATGCAGCGGCCGATGCTGCGCGACTTCGCCGTCCTCTACCGCACCAACTCGCAGAGCCGCGCGATGGAAGAGGCGTTCCGCAAGCGCGCCATTCCGTACCGCCTGATCGGCGCCGTGCGCTTCTACGACCGTCGCGAGATCCGCGACCTCATGGCGTACCTCAAGCTGATCGCCAACCCGGCCGACAACGAGGCGTTCCGCCGCGCGGTCCAGGTGCCGAAGCGCGGGCTCGGCGAGACGACGGTCGAGGCGCTGGCCGATCGCGCCGACGCCGCCGGCGTTCCGCTGCTCGCCGCGGCCAGCCGCCCCGACCTCGTCGCCGGCCTCAGGCCGGCCGCCCGCACCGGCCTGGCCGACTTCGCGTCGCTCATGGAGCGCTTCCGCGTCCGTGCGGCCGACTCGGCGGTGGACGAGCTGCTGCGCGAGCTGATCGACGCCATCAAGTACGGCGACTATCTGCGCGCCGAAGGACCGGAGTCGGCCGAACGGCTGGACAACGTGCGCGAGCTCATCACCGGCGCCGCCGAGACCGTGGCCGACGACGGCGGGGAGGTGGGACTCACGCCGCTCGATCACTTCCTGCAGCGTGCCACCCTCGTCGCCGGCGTCGACTCGCTCGACCCGAACGCGGACGCGGTGACGATGATGACGCTGCACAACGCCAAGGGCCTCGAGTTTCCCTTCGTCTTCATGACCGGTCTGGAGGAGGGGCTCTTCCCGCTCTCGCGGGCCATCCACGACGGCGATCCGAAGCTGCTCGAGGAGGAGCGGCGGCTGTTCTACGTCGGGATCACGCGCGCCGAGAAGAAGCTCTTTCTCACGCACGCCGAGTCGCGCCGCCGCAACGGCGAGACGCTTCCCTCGACGCCCTCGTCGTTCCTGCGCGACCTGCCGAAGGAGCTCCTCGAGTTCCGCAAGACGATCAAGGTGCGCAGCCAGGGCCGGACGTCGTTCGGCGACGCGAGCGGCGTCGCCGGCGGTCGTGGGCCCGCGTCGTCGTGGCGATCGGGGGGAGGCTCGTCGGCGGGCAGCTGGGGGAAGACGAGCAGCGACTGGGAGCGCGGGGCCAAGCCGTCGGAGCGCCGGCCGGGATCGCCCGTCGCGCGCGACGCGGCGAGGATGGATCCGGCCGACGAGTCGCAGGACGCGCCGCGCTACGTGGCCGGCGCGCGCGTGAAGCACCGCATGTTCGGATCGGGGACGATCGCCGAGCTCTCGGGCGCCGGTCCCTCGGCCAAGGTGCGGGTGGATTTCGACGACGAGAGCGTGGGACGCAAGACGCTCGTCGTCGCGCAGGCCAAACTCGAGCGGGGAGACGACTGACGTGGCGGTCACCGGGCAGGACGTACTGCACATCGCGTCGCTGGCGCGCCTCGGGATTCCCGCCGAGCGCGTCGGCGCGATCGTCGGAGAGCTGAACCAGATCCTCGAGCACATGGCGGTGCTCCAGGAGGTGGACACCACGAACGTGGATCCGGCGGTCAGCGTCGGCGCGGTGGCCATGCCGCTGCGCAAGGACGAGGGCCCGCCGCTTCCGCTGGCGCGCTCGCGCGATGCGTTCGCGCCGGCCATGCGCGACGGGTTCTTCATCGTCCCGCGACTCGCCACCCACGCCGCCCTCGGCGTCGGCGCCAACGACTCCTCGGTGGACGATGCGCTCGACGCCGATCTCGTGGAGGGAGAGTGAGCGCCGGCGACGCGCCGCTGCGCGCGATGTCGGCGGCCACCCTGCGCGACGCGGTGGCCGCGAACGAGGTGACGCCGGCGGCCACAGTCGCCGCCTCGCTGGCTCGCGCCACCGAGGTCGGGGCGGGGAAGGACGGGCTCAACATCGTCCTCTGGTCCGACGCCGCCGCGGCGCGCCAGGACGCCGACGCGCTCGCCGATCGTCTCGCCCCTTCCATGGGCCGGCGCGTCGAACGGGGGAGCGGACGCGAGCTGCTCGGCGTCCCGATCGCCGTGAAAGACAACATCGCGACGCTTCACCTGCCGACCACCTGCGGCTCGCGCATCCTCGAGGGATACGTCTCGCCCTATGAGGCCACCTGCATCGCCCGGCTTCGCGCGGCC
>DASSZC010000024.1:0-2575 GCA_035702925.1 Gemmatimonadaceae bacterium
ACCGCCTGACGGCGGACCGCCGGTCGGACGCGCCGTGACGCTGCTCCAATCGGGATCGCGATGACCCGCCCGACGCGACTGGTCCTCCTCGGCACGCCGGTCGCGCAGTCGTTGTCCCCGACGTTCCAGAACGCCGCACTCGACATCGCCGGATTGCCCGTCCGCTATGAGGCGCTGGAGACCCCCGCCGCCGCGCTCGACGGGGTCCTCGCCCAGCTCGCGCTCGAGGGGGCGGCGGGGAACGTGACGATCCCGCACAAGGTCGCGGTGCACGACCGCTGCTCGGCGCTGACCCCGACCGCCGCGCGGGCCGGGGCGGTGAACACCTTCTGGTTCAGCGATGGGACGCTGCACGGCGACAACACCGACGTCGGCGGATTTCGCGCCGCCGTCGACGAGCGGCTCGCCGGCGAGCAGCTTCCAGCGCGCGTCATCCTCCTCGGAGCCGGGGGCGCGGCGGCCGCGGTCTGCGCCGCCGCCGAGGAGTGGGGGGCGCATTCGGTGGACGTCGTGGCCCGGTCGCGCGGTGCCGCCCATCGCCTCGCCGCGCGCTTCTCCGGCCTCGTGACGATCGTCGACGACGCCGCGAGCCTCGTGCGTGAAGAGCCACGCCGCGGCCGGCGTCCCGGACCCGCTCCCCTCGTGGTGAACGCGACTCCCCTCGGCGCGTCGGACGACGACGCGCTGCCGATCGAGGTCGCGCTCCTCCCCGCGGGTTCGGCGGTCGTCGACCTCGTCTACCGCCGCGGCGAGACGCGCTTCGTGCGTGAAGCTCGCGCCGCCGGGCATCGCGCCGCCGATGGGCTGACGATGCTCCTCGAGCAGGGAGCGCTCTCCTTCGAGCGGTGGTTCGGCTTTGCCCCCGATCGTCAGGCGATGCGGCGGTCGGTCGCCCCGTGACCGCGCAGGGCTGGCGCGCGACGGGACGGGCCGCACTCGGTGCGGCGCTCGAGTTCCTCCTCCCCCCTGTCTGCGCCTCGTGCGAACAGCTCGTGTCCGACCCGACGGAGGCGCTCGTCTGCGGGGTCTGCTGGTCGCGGTTGCCGATGCTTCCATCGCCACGCTGCGAGCGGTGCGGCCACCCCGCCGACGCGTACGACTGCCGCTGGTGCGCGCTGCTCCCGCCGTACGTTCGCGCCGCGCGCTCGGTGTGCTGGGCCAAGTCGGGCACCGCGCTTGCAATCGTCCACGCGCTCAAGTACGGCGGCTGGACGAAGGTCGCCGAGGGGATGGGAACGCGCATGGCGCGCCTCGCGTTTCCCGACGACGTCAGGCACGAGCGGACTGCGCTGGTGCCGGTGCCACTCGCCCGCACACGGGAGCGTGAACGTGGCTACAATCAGAGTGGGCTTCTCGCGCATGCGATCGCCGCGAAGTGGAAGATCCCGGTGTGGGAGGACGTCGTCATCCGCGGACGCGCGACGGAGAGCCAGACGCGGTTGACACCGGAACAGAGGCGACGCAACGTTTCGAGCGCTTTCACAGTGGCGCCGCGGCTCGGCGCACGGCTTCGCGGCGCGCACATCGTGCTCGTCGACGACGTCGTGACGACCGCGGCGACGCTCAACGCCTGCGCCTCCGCGCTCTTCGACGGCGGCGCACGCATCATCAGCTACGTGACCTTCGGGCGGGCGCCGTCGATCGGCGACCGAATCGAAACGACAGGAGATCTGCTGAATGGCAATTCGCGTCGGCATTAACGGCTTCGGCCGCATTGGACGCCAGGTGCTTCGCGCGGCGAAGCTGCAGGGCGTCGCCGATCTCGACTTCGTCGCGGTGAACGACCTCACCGACACGAAGACCCTCGCCCACCTCTTCAAGTACGACTCGGTGCATCGCGAGTACCAGGGCGATGTCAGCCACACCGACAAGAGCATCACCGTCGATGGCGACGAGATCAAGATCTTCGCCGAGAAGGATCCGGCCAGCCTCCCGTGGAAGGAGCTCGGCGTCGACATCGTCCTCGAATCGACCGGGCGCTTCACCGACGCGTCGGGGGCGAAGAAGCACATCGACGGCGGCGCGAAGAAGGTAATCATCTCGGCGCCGGCGAAGGGGGAGGACATCACCGTCGTGATGGGGGTCAACAGCAACAAGTATGACCCGGCCAAGCACAACATCATCTCGAACGCGTCGTGCACGACGAACTGCCTCGTGCCGATGGTCAAGGTCATCCGCGACAACTTCGGCTTCGTCCGCGGCTCGATGGTGACGATCCACAGCTACACCAACGACCAGAACGTCCTCGACCTGCCGCACAAGGACCTGCGCCGCGCGCGCGCCGCGGCGGTTTCGATGATTCCGACGACCACCGGCGCGGCAAAGGCAACGTCGCTCGTCATCCCCGAGCTCAAGGGGAAGATCGACGGGATCGCGATCCGCGTCCCGACGCCTGACGTCTCGTTCACCGACCTCGCGGTCGTCGTCGACAAGCCGGTGACGGTCGACCAGATCAACGCCGCCTTCCGGAAGGCGTCCGAAGGGGAGCTGGCGGGCGTCCTCCAGTACACCGAGGAGGAGCTGGTCTCGTCGGATTACATCGGCAACCCGCATTCCTGCATCCTCGACGCGAAGA
>DASSZC010000300.1:0-3091 GCA_035702925.1 Gemmatimonadaceae bacterium
GGAGCGGTTTGATCACAACCGCTCCGTGCGCTCCGTGGCTCCTGTTCAAGTGCGGTCGCCAATTGTGTTGTTGTCGAAGGGGTGTAACCACAACCGCTCCGTGCGCTCCGTGGCTCCTGTTCAAATGCTGCAGCCCAGTTCTCGCCGTGATCGTGAGTGCGACGGCGCCGAAGTTGCGAGCCTCGGCGCCGTCCTTGTTTCACCACGTCGTTCTACCGCACAGCGAGCACTCTCATGGGTTTCGACCAGTATCACGAGCCGCCGAACGAGCTCTCCGAAAAGACGCGCACCTTCGCGCGCATGATCACCTCACTGACCGAAGAAGCCGAAGCGATCGGCTGGTACGAGCAGCGGCTCGCGGTCGAGAAGGATCCGCAGGCCAAGGCGATCATGAAGAATGCGCAGCACGAAGAGATGAAACACTTCGGGATGGACCTCGAGTTTCTACTGCGGCAGAAGAAGAAGTGGCGGGAGGTGCTGGAGGGGATCCTGTTCAAGGCGGGGGATATCGTTGCGCACGGGGACGAGGCGGAGGAGGGTAGCGACTGACGGCATGATGCATGGAAGTCTTGAAACATCATGATGCTTGGAAGTCTCGAAACGTCATGATGCTTGGAAGTCTCGAAACGTCATGATGCTTGGAAGTCTCGAAACATCCCGATGCATGAGAACGCCCCGCCACTCGATAAGCAGAGTGGCGGGGCATTTTCGTCAGTCGTGGATCAGAGCAGCTTCGAGACTTCCATGCATCCCAGCAGCTTCGAGACTTCCAAGCATCCCAGCAGCTTCGAGACTTCCATGCATCGCCGTGTCCCAAGCCCGCCCACTACTCTGAAGGCACCGCCATGCCCATCGCGTGGTAGCCCTTGTCCACGTACACCGTCGCCCCCGTGATCCCGGCGGCCAGTGGGCTCGCGAGGAAGCACGCGGTGTTGCCGACGTCGTCGGCGGTCACGGGGTCCTGCAGCGGCGAGTTTGCCTTGCAGTAGTCGATCATCTTGGCGATGATGCCGATCGCGCTGGCGGCGCGGGAGGCCCAGGGGCCGGCGGAGATGGTGTTGACGCGGACGCCGTACTTGCGGCCGGCTTCGAAGGCGAGGACGCGGGTGTCGCTCTCCAGTGCGGCCTTGGCGCTCGACATCCCGCCGCCGTAGCCGGGGATGACGCGCTCGCTCGCCATGTAGGTCAGCGAGAGGAAGCTCCCCTGCGGGCGCATCAGCGGGGAGAGGCGGCTGACCATCGACACCATGCTGTAGGCGCTCACGCTCACCGCGATCAGGTAGCCGTTGCGGCTCGTCTCGAGCAGCGGCTTCTTCACGTCGGGGCCGTTGGCCAGCGAGTGGACGACGATGTCGAGCGGCTTGTCGCCGAAGTCGGCCTTCAGGCGCGCGGCCATCCCCTCGATCGAGAAGTCGCCGGTCTCCTTGTAGCGCTTGCTCTCGCGGATCTCGGCGGGCGCATCCTCGAGGGTGTCGTAGGCGGCGTCGAGCGGGTAGATCTTCTCGAACTCGAACAGCTTGCCGGACGTTAGGCGGCGCGACTCGTCCATCTTGCCGCGCTCGAGCAGGTTGAGGAAGATGTTGAGCGCGGGGGGCCAGGTGCCGACGCAGACGGAGGCGCCGGCCTCGGCCAGGGACTTGGCGATCGCGAAGCCGAAACCACCGTCGTCGGCGACGCCGGCGACGAGCGCGCGGCGGCCGGTGAGGTCGATGTTGATCATGTGATGTATATCGCCAGATGAGCCAGCAGCAGCACGCCCGTACGACCCGCGCGGCACGGAATATCCGTTGTGTAGGCGAGCGTCCGCGATCGGACGCGACGCGGGCGTCACCGGATCCACCGATCCGGGGCAGCAAGCGGCCCGAAGCGGGGCCGTTTCACCCGCGCCATGTGCGGTAGCCCGGTTGCAGGGGGTTTGCATGGCGACGGTGCTTTATGTGGACGACGAGCCGGCGATCCGCCGGCTGGTCCGCCGCTGGTTCGAGAAGCGCGGCGTGACGATCATCACCGCCGACAGCGTCGCGGAAGCCCAGCGGTTGTTCACCGAACACGACGTCGCCGGCGCGTTCATCGACGTCTGGCTCGGCAAGGAGACGGGCTTCGACCTCTACGCCTGGGTCGCCCAGCACCGTCCCCAGCTCAAGGACCGCATCGTCTTCATCACCGGCGACGTCGACGCCGGGGTCCCCGAAGGCACCCAGCTCCAGGCCCTCGGCCGCACCGTGATCGCGAAGCCCTTCGAGCTCGAGGACCTCGAGACGCACGTTCGCCAGTGGGCGGGGAAGCCTGTGCGCGCGAGCAAGCCTGTCGCGGAGCGGAGTCCGTAACCGGAGTTGGCCATTAGAACGGGCTATTAGCCATTAGCTATTAGCGTCGAGCGACGGCGGTTACCGCAGTTGCTCAACGCTAACGGCTAATGGCTAACGGCCCGTTGGTTGGACTTCGCCACTGCGCGAGTAGAGATTTGGCCTATGTCCAGCACGCTTCCTCCGACGAACACCGGCCTCTCCCACCCCGGTCCCTCCTTCGCGCGTGGGCTCTGGCGGATCGCGGCGGCGGATGTGTCGAGTGGGAATCGCGTGCGGCTGCTGCGCGATGGGCCGGCGACCTTCGATGCGATGATCGCGCTCATCGAGAGCGCGAAGGAATCGGTGTCGCTCGAGAGCTACATCCTCCGGTCCGATGAAGTCGGCCAGCGGTTCGCGGCGGCGCTCATCGACGCGGCGGCGCGGGGGGTGAAGGTGCGGCTGCTCTGCGACTGGATCGGCATGCGCGGGATCTCGCGCAACTTCATTCCGCGGCTGCGCGCGGCGAACATCGACGTCCGCGTCTTCTCGCCGATCGGGTTCCGGCGCTGGCTCGGCGTCGTCCCCCGCGACCATCGCAAGCTGCTCGTCGTCGACGACGCGGCGGGGATCACCGGCGGCGTCGGGCTCGGCGTCGAGTGGACCACCGGGGTGCAGAAGCAGCGCCGCTCACGCTGGCGCGACACCGCGGTCTGCATCGAGGGGCACGCCGCGATCGACATGCGCAACGCCTTCGAGACGATGTGGCGCCGCGCGTCGGGGAAGGAGCGTCGCGGCGCGCACCG
>DASSZC010000222.1:0-2446 GCA_035702925.1 Gemmatimonadaceae bacterium
TTCCATGCATCCGGCAGTGTCGAGACTTCCACGCATCCTGCAGTGTCGAAACTTCCATGCATCCGGCAGTGTCGAGACTTCCACGCATCCTGCAGTGTCGAAACTTCCACGCATCCTGCAGTTTCGAGACTTCCATGCATCAGGCAGTGTCGCAACGTCACCCTCGGTTCGAGGGTTGCCCCTCTGAGCCCTCCCCTTAGTTTCCCGCGCATGTCCAAAGTCGCCATTTACGCCGGCACCTTCGATCCGATCACGCGCGGCCATCAGGATCTCATCGAGCGGTCGCTGACGTTCTGCGACCGGCTCGTCGTCGCGGTCGCGTCGAATTCGTCGAAGGCGCCGGTGTTTTCCGGTGACGAGCGCGTCGCGCTCGTCCGCGAGGTGGTCGGCGACGATCCGCGGGTCGAGGTGAGGATGCTGAAGGGGCAGCTGCTCGTCGACTTCGCGCGCGATGTCGGGGCGACGCTGCTGATTCGCGGGTTGCGGGCGGTGAGCGATTTCGAGTACGAGTTCCAGATGGCGCTGATGAACCGGCACCTCGCGCCGATCGAGACGGTGTTCATGGTCCCGTCGCTCGACACGACGTACATCAGCTCGAGCATCGTGCGCGAGGTCGCGCGTTATGGCGGGCGGGTGGACGACCTGCTGCACCCCGCGGTCGCGGCGGCGCTGCGGAAGAAGATGGCCGAGCGGCCGAAGCCGGACTGACGCGCGATGCAATTCCTCATGGACGTGCGGCATCGCGCGGCCGCGGCGCGGCGGCGGATCGTCTTTCCGGAGAGTGGCGACGAGCGCACGCTGGCGGCGGTGAAGGTGCTCGCCGACGAGGGGATCGTCGAGCCGGTGCTGCTGCTCGACCCGGCGCGTCCGGACACCCACGCGGCGGCGCGGGCGACGGGGGTCGAGACGATCGACGTGAGCGTGCGCGCGGTGGCCGAGGCGACGGCGCAGCGGCTGGTCGAGCGGCGGCGGGCGAAGGGGCTCACCGACGAGATGGCGGCGCAGCTCGCGCAAGACACGTTGTACGCGGGGGCGGCGATGGTCGCCGCGGGGGAGGCCGCTGGGTCGGTGGCGGGGGCGGTGCGCACCACGGCGGACGTCCTCCGCGCGGCGCTCTGGCTGATCGGCGCGGCGCCCGGGGTGAAGACGGTGTCCAGCGCGTTCTACATGGTCGTCCCCCCCTTCCGCGAGACGACCGAGGAGACGCTGACCTTCACCGACTGTGCGGTGGTCCCGGCGCCGACCGCGGAGCAGCTCGCGGACATCGCGATCGCGGCGGCGGACGATCGGCGCGCGATCGTCGGCGACGAGCCGCGGGTCGCCATGTTATCCTTCAGCACCCGCGCGAGCGGATCGGGGCCGACGGTCGAGCTGGTGCAGCAGGCGACGGCGTTGGTTCGGTCGCGCCGGGGCGACCTCGCGGTGGACGGAGAATTGCAAGGTGATGCCGCGCTGATCCGGCAGGTCGCGGAGCGTAAGGCGAAGGGGAGTGCGGTGGCGGGGGCTGCGAATGTCCTCGTCTTCCCCTCGCTCGACGCTGGTAATATCGCGTACAAGCTGGTCCAGCGGCTCGCTCACGCGAGCGCGGTCGGACCGATCATCCAGGGGTTGGCCAAACCGTGCAGCGATCTCTCGCGCGGCGCCGTCCCGGATGACATTATCAATGTGGCGGCGATCACGGCGCTGCAGGCGGGCCGACGGGAAAAGTCGTCGACTTAGCGACGTTATGGCGGGACGCTGGAGTTAACGCCGGGCATAGTGCCAGGCCAGAGGACCACGCGGGGACCACCCCGCCGAAGAGAACGGGGCCATGAGCTTCTCGATCAAGAAGCAGGGAGACATCGTCGTGGTTGACGTAGAGGGCCAGCTCATCGTCGGTAATAGACAGGAGCTGAAGCAAAAGGTTCTCGACGAGCTGGAAAAGGGTGAGAAGAAGTTCCTCATCGACTTCAGCCAGACCGGCTACATCGACAGCTCGGGGCTCGGTGTGCTGGTGTCGCTGTCCAAGAAGATCCGGGAGCAGGGCGGGGAGCTCCGGCTCGCCAACCTGAACGATGACCTGAAGACGCTGTTCGAGCTGACCAAGCTGGACACGCTCTTCCAGATCGCGGATACGCGCGAACGGGCGCTCGAGAGCTTCTAGCAGCCAGCAGTCGGCACGATTTACGGGCGCAGCGCGGCGGGGTCGTCGTGCTGCGCCCGAACCGTGAGCGGGGTCCATGAGCCAATTCTTCCCGTCGAGCGGCGATGCAGCCGCCCCCCTCGGAGAGCTCCGCATCGCTCTCCAGGTCGAGATTCCGAGCGACGTCCGCTACATCGAGCGCGTCGTCGAGATCGTTCGCTCGCAGTGCGCGGCGGTGCTGTTCGCCCCCCGCCACTGCGCGCTCAACGTGCCGGTCGCGCTCAGCGAGGCGCTGAGCAACGCGATTCTCTACGGCAATGGCGA
>DASSZC010000231.1:0-3322 GCA_035702925.1 Gemmatimonadaceae bacterium
GTCGCTGATCTCGCGCAGGTCGAGGTTCTCCAGCACCTGCGCGCCGCCGCCGAACAGCGCGTGATGCACCGCGAGATTCTTGCTCTCGCGCCGGTCCACGCTCGGCGCGTCGACCCCGAGCAGCCGCAACCCGCGCCGGACCAGGACTGCCGCCGCTTCAGCGGACAGCGCCGGCCAGTCGGCGGGGAAGGTGCCGCTGGCGATCGACGCCCCCGTTCGCAGGAGCAATCGCGCCGTACCGTTAGGCACGCGCTCCGCCCACTCGGGGCTCAGGTCGCGCGGCGACCCGGTGACGTCGACGACCAGCGCCGGACCGATGAACGCGTCGAGGGGAAGGGATTCGGCACCGGCCCCCGCGTCCATCACGTGCAACGGCGCGTCGGCATGGGTGCCGACGTGCGGGCTGCTCGTGATCGTCGTCAGGTTGACGCTCGATCCCTCCGCGACCCTCGCCGTCCAGCCGCAGCTGAACGGCGTGTCCCCCGGCCACTCCGGCGTGCAGGCGCCGGTGAGGACGCTGATGTCGTGCAGCGTCACTTCGACTCGGCGCTGCCGTAGAACTTCGAGCGAACCTCCCACAGGCTGGGGAAGAAGCGCTGCGAGACGGTTCGCGAGAGATACTTCGCGCCGAGCGTCCCACCGGTCCCACCGGTCACCGGGCCGATCACCCGCTCGACCAGCTGCACGTGCAGGAACCGCCACATCGCGAATCCCTGCTCGTACTCGAGCAGCGCCTCGGCGACGAGGAAGAGCGCGGTGTGCGCCGGGTTCCGGTAGATCTCCTCGAGCGTGGTGCCCGCCCGGTCGACGAGCTTCTGGAAGGTGTCCTGGAGCGTCGGCTTCGCCAGCGCCGCGCGTACCGGCTCGGGGGGCTGGCCGTGCTCGGAGATCGCCTGCATGAAGTGCGGATCGCGGAGTCCCGACTTCGCCTCGATCGCCCGGAACTGTTCGCTCTGCGAGCCGCTCGACGTCCCGAGGTACCCGCGGAACTCGGCGAACCGCTGCGGGGGAAGGGTCTCCAGCGACGACAGCTGGTTGGTGATGATCTGCACCAGCGCGTTGACGCGCTTCGTCGCCGACAGCGCGCCTAACGTGTCGTCGGCATCCATCCGCGCGAGCAGGATGTCGAGCTCGTGGAGGAGCACCTTGAACCACAGCTCGCTCGCCTGGTGGACGACGATGAACAGCAGCTCGTCGGGATGCTCCGGCGTCGAGCGCGGGTGCTGCAGCGACAGCAGCTCGCTGAGGCGGAGATACGACGGGTAGGTGACCGGGGCGTCCTGGTGATGGTGCGTCATCAGAAAGTCGAGACCTCGAGCGCGGCGATGTCGTCGACGCGCATCGTTTCATAGGTGAAGAAAGGCTCGCCGTACTGCGTGCGGATCAGCGAGCCATAGTGTGAGGCATGATGACGAATCACGTCGTAGAGCGGCTCACCCGTCGGGTAGACCTCCCCCGCCTGCGTCGCGCCGTCGAACTGCGAGCCGTAGCAGCGCACCGCCTGCATCTTCCGCTCGAACTCCGCCGAGATGTCGACGACGAACGTCGGCTTCTCGAAGTCCTGCCGGTACGTCAGGCAGTGAATGACCTTGGTCGGCCGGTGCGGCGCGGTCGCCGGGTCGATCTTCGCCAGCCCGGCGAGGAAGCAGGCGTCGCGTATCAGCTCGGCCGCGACGCGGTGATCGGGGTGCCGCCCGCGCGGCGCCGGGGCGATCACCACGCGCGGGCGGAACTTCCTGACCAGCGACGCGATCTGCCGGCGCGTCTCGGGGGTGTTCTCGATCGCCGCGTCAGGCAGCCCCGCGTTCTCGCGCGCGGCGACGCCGAGGATCTCGGCGGCCTGGCTCGCCTCCTGTGCGCGAAGCTGCGCGCTTCCGCGCGTTCCCATCTCTCCCTGGGTCAGGTCGATGATCGCGGTGCGCTGCCCGCGCGCCGCCGCCTTGATCAGGGTGCCGCCGCATGTCAGCTCGACGTCGTCGCGATGCGCGGCGATCGCCAGGATGTCCAGTGATTGCATGGAGACAAGCTACTCGTATCGCAGTGCCTCGATAGGATCGAGGCGCGCCGCGCGCATCGCGGGGAGGAGCCCGAACGCGACCCCGATCGCCACCGACACCGCGACGGCGAGCAGCGTGAGCCCGAGCGGCGGAGTCGCCTCGATGCTCATCGCCAGCGTCGCCAGCTTGCCGAATCCCAGCCCGACGATGATCCCGATGATGCCGCCGACGCCGGTGAGCGTCGAGGCCTCGACGAGGAACTGCAGCAGGATGTCCTGGTTCGTCGCGCCGAGCGCCTTGCGCACCCCGATCTCGCGGGTGCGGCTCGTGACCGACACCATCATGATCGCCATCACCCCGATGCCGCCGACCATCAGCGCGACCCCGGAGAGCACGATCATCACCAGGAAGAAGACCCCAGTGAGCTTGTTGAAGGTGTCGAGGATCTGGTCCTGGGTGATCATGTCGAAGGTGTTGCGCTGCCCCGGGCGGAGCGATCGCATCTCCCGCAGCGCGACCGTCACCGCGTCCTGCGCCTCGCCGACGTTGATCCCGGGTTGTGGCTTCACGGCGATGAACAACCCGTTCACCTTGTCGATGCGGAACTGGTGGTCGGCGAAGCGAAAGGGCACGATCGCCGCGACCTGCTGCCCCGGAGGGGCGAAGATGTTCTCCGGCGCGACGTAGACGCCGATCACGCGCACGGGTCTTCCCGCGACGCGCACCGTCTTGTCGATCGGGTCGATCTGCCCGAACAGCCGGCGCACGACCTCCTGGTCGATCACCGCGACCGCCGACCCGCTCTTCAGCTCCGCCTTCGTGAACCACCGCCCCTCGGCGAGCCCCCCACCCTGGATCTCGGTGTACCGGTCGTCGGCGGCCATGAACGTCATCTGCTGCGTGCGCGACCCCGCGTACTCGACACGCCCGAAGGTCTGCGCCCAGATCGCGGCGTACGAGATCTCCGGGAGCCGCGCGATCCGCTCCCCCTCCTCCGGCACGAGGTCCGGACGGATCCGGACGTCGCGCGGCAGCCGGTCCGGATTGATCGGCGTGTTCGAGAAGTAGCGCACCACGTAGAACGTCGTCGGCCCGGCGATCTCGATGGTGTGGACGATCTGCTCGCGGATCCCGGAGACGATCGCCGCCATCGCCATCACCGTCGCCACGCCGATGACGACGCCGAGGATCGTCAGCGCCGAGCGGATCTTCCCGGCGCGCAGCGTGTCGAGCGCGATGCTCAGGTTCTGTTCGACCCGGTCGAGGATGCGCATCGTCAGTCTCGCGTCGCGCTCACTCGGCGCGCAGCGCGGTGATCGGGTCCA
>DASSZC010000324.1:0-2434 GCA_035702925.1 Gemmatimonadaceae bacterium
GCATCAGGCAGTGTCGAGACTTCCATGCATCAGGCAGTGTCGAGACTTCCCTGCATCAGAGCAGTTTCGAGACTTCCCTGCATCACGCCTTTCACGAGCAGACTTCTTGCTCCGACCCCTTCCATGATCCTCGTCATCGGAGCCGGCGTCGCCGGTCTTGCTGCTGCTCGTGATCTCGTCCGTGCCGGCGAGGAGGTGCGCGTCCTCGAGGCCCGCGACCGGATCGGCGGGCGGATCCTCACTGAGCGCAGTGAGTCGTCGCGTTTGCCAATCGAGCTCGGCGCGGAGTTCCTGCACGGGGAGGCGAAGGAGGTGGCCGAGGTCGCGCGTGAGGCGGGGTTGCTGCTCTGCGATGTGCGCGGGGATCGGTGGCGCGTGGATGGGAAGAGGCTCACCAACGTCGACGACTTCTGGGGGGACGTCGAGGCGGTGTTGGGGAAGCTGCGCAGCGATCGAGAGCCGGATCGGTCGTTCCAGGAGTTCCTCGACAGTGGGCCGGGTGGGCCGAAGCTGGCGCGGGCGCGGGCGCTCGCCCGCGAGTACGTCGCGGGCTTCCATGCCGCCGACCCGGCGCTGATCAGCGAGCGTGCGCTCGCCGACGGTGGCGCACCCGAGGAGCCGGCGGAGGAGCGGACCGCTCGCGTCCTCGACGGCTACGACGCGGTGCCGCGCTGGCTCGCGCGCGAGCTCGATGGGACGATCGAGACCGGGATCGTCGTCCGCGCCGTACGCTGGCGGCGCGGGTCGGTCACCGTCGAGGCGGTCGAGCGAGAGAGCGGGCAGCCGCGACGCTACGAGGGGAGGGCGCTCGTCGTCACCGTACCGTTAGGCGTGCTGATCGCCAGGGGCGGTGACGGCGCGATCACCTTCGATCCAGCGCCACGCCCCCACCTCGCCGCCGCGCGCAAGCTGGCGATGGGCGACGCCCGGCGCATCATCCTCGCCTTCGATGAGCCGATCTGGGAACGGGTCCCGAAGTCGCGGCTGCCGAAGGACGCGGAGATCTCGATGATGAGCTTCCTCCACGGCGACGACCCGAGCTTCCCGGTGTGGTGGACGATGATGCCGGTCCGCGCGCCGCTGCTCGTCGGGTGGGCGGGTGGACTGCGCGCGACGTCGATGATCGGGTCGTCGCCAGAGGAGCTCATCGATCGCGCGGCCGGTGCGCTTGCGCGGTCGCTCGGGATGACGAAGCGACACGTCGCCGGCGCGATCACCGACGCGTGGACCTACGATTGGGGAAACGATCCCTTCGCGCGCGGCGCGTACAGCTACTCGATGGTCGGGGGGAGCGACGCGGCGAAGACGTTGTCCCGCGCGGTGGAGGACACCCTCTTCTTCGCCGGCGAGGCGTGCGACGGTGGGGGGCGCAACGGGACGGTGCACGGGGCGATCGCCAGCGGCGTTCGCGCGGCGAAGCAGATCGTCCGGCCGGGGAAGCCGCGGCAAAGTCTGCCGGGGGGCTGATACTGGAGTCATCGGCCAGCCGAACGGTCGCGTCCGTTGCGTCTCCCGGGCGCAAACCGTCTGGATACGGGCGCCGATCAGTGCCCCATCTCACGCAGACAGGCCCATGACTCGAATCCACTCCCTCGCCGCCGCGGCGCTCGTCCTCGTTGCGACCCCCCTCGCCGGACAAGCGGTCGCCAACGCCTCTGCTCCCGACGCCAGCGCACCGGCCGCGAGGACGCTTCCACCGATTCCCGCGGCGCGCCAGTTCACGCACTGGGGCGAGTTCGAGAGCAGCTACGACGACGACGAGAACTCGAGCTCCGTCTCGATGAACCTCGGCTTCGACGAGACCCAGCGCAACGTCTTCATCCGCCGCGGGTCGGTAACCCGCGCCGAGATGAGCATGGGCTTCGTCTTCGACGGCCGCGTGATGAAGGAGTATCCCGAGGTCGTGACGCTGATGTTCAAGTTCACCCGTCCGACCGACGAGGCGCTGAAGTCCGATCGCGCGGGGACGGGTGACATCGCGATCTACGTCGACGGGGGCGTCCCGATCGTGGTCCCCGGCCCGCTCGTCTCGCGCAACGGGGTCGACATCACCGGCAACCGCGCGCGGAACGTCGAGGACACCTACATCGTCGTCCTCGGCCTCTCGCAGTTCCTGCGCATCGTCAATGGCGCCCAGGTCGACGCCCAGCTCCACGAGCTCCGCATGGAGTTTACCGGCGGCCCCCTCGAAGCCATGCGCGACCTCGCCAGCCGCCTCGAAATCGCGCCGCAGTAGTTTCTCTCGCCGGCACGGGTCGCGCCATAACCGGTCGCGACCCCGAGCCAGGGTTTGCTCCCCCGACTTCGTCGGATGGTCGCTGCACCCTGGCTCGGCGCCGCGCCCTGGAGGCACGAACTGGCCCGACCGAGCGTCAGGCGCCTAACGCGTGGCTGGCCCTGCGGAGTGGACTGGCGTCGGGGTGCAGCGACCATC
>DASSZC010000195.1:0-5392 GCA_035702925.1 Gemmatimonadaceae bacterium
ACTCGAGCGCGAGCACGTCGAGGCCATGCGAGCGCCGTCCCGGGTCGAGGACGTAGCTGGCGAGCATCGTGTCGAAGTCGAGTCCGCGCATCCGGATTCCGGCGCGGCGCATCGCGAGGATGTCGTACTTCGCGTTCTGCCCGGTCTTCCTCACCGCCGGATCCTCGAGCAGCGCCCGCAGCGGCGCCATCTCCGCCGACTCGAGCGGCGGGAGGTTCCGTATCAGGTGGCGTCCCGTCGCGAGCGCACGCTCGGCGATGCTCGACGGCTCGGCGGTCGTCGCCTTCTTCTTCTTCGGCTTGGCGGCCACCGCGGCCGGCGGAGTCACGGTGACCTCGTCGCCGCCGCGCTCGAGGCCGCGGGTTTCCGGCGAATCGTCAGGCGATCGATCCCCCGACGCATCGAGCGGTAGATCCACCTGCGTGCCGTCGCGCGGCCGATGGCGGAGCGGCAGGTAATACGCTTCGCCCGGGGTGATAGCGATCGTGATCCCGACCAGCGTCGAGCGGAGCGCATCGACCTTGAGCGGGCTGTCCGGGTCGATGACTGTTTCGGTGTCGACGGCGATCGTCCCCGCGCGGCGCGCCCTCGCGATCACGTCGTGCATCGCCTCGAGGGTGTCGGCGGTGACGTAGCGTGTCGCGATCGACGGCAGCGCCGGCGGCGGCGGGAATTCCAGCGCCGGATCGTCCTCGGGAAGCGTTCCCGGTGTGCCCGCGACCGACAGCGTGTCGCCTAACGGCCTGGCGCCGCCCGTCCCCGGCGCGGTCGCCGCCCGGTCGGCTGCCTGCTTGGCGAGCGTCTGGAACTCGAGCTCGAGATAGAGGTTCTTCAGCCGCATCCAGTCCGGGTCGCGCACGCGGAGCCGGTCGAGATCGAGCGACACGGGAACGTCCTTCCGGATCGTGACGAGCTCCTTCGACAGCACGGCCAGCTCGGCGTGCGCCTGCAGCGCTTCGCGCGGCCGCTTCTTCGTGATGTTCTCGACGTTCTCGAGGATGCGCTCGAGCGGGCCGTAGGTGTTCACGAGTTCGGACGCGGTCTTGTCGCCGATCCCCTTCACCCCGGGCACGTTGTCCGACGAATCACCGACGAGCGCGAGATAGTCGATGACCAGGTTCGGGGGCACGCCGAGTCGCTCGCTCCCATTCTCGACGCCGACCCACTGCTCTTCGACGCTCGCCGGTCCGCCACGGCCCGGGTTCAGCAGCCACACGCCGGGTTGCACCAGCTGCTGGAAATCCTTGTCGCCGGAGACGACGACGACATTCACGCCGCGCCCGATTGCCTCTATCGCCAGCGTTCCGATGACATCGTCCGCCTCGTACCCGTCGCAGGAGAGCACGGGGATGTGCATCGCGTCGAGGAGCGTCGAGATGCGCGACATGCCGCGGTCGAAGTCCGCCTGGAGCTCCTCGCCGAGCTTCTCGCGCGTCGCCTTGTAGGCCGGATACTTCTCGTGCCGGAAGGAGAGCCCGGCGTCATGCACCCAGCCGAGATGCTCCGGCTTGTGCGACGCGAGCAGCCGCTGCAGGAAGTTGGCGACTCCCCAGACGGCGGAGGTGTTCTCGCCGCGGGCGGTGGTGAGGGGGCGCGAGAGGAGTGCGAAGAACGCGCGATAGATCAGCGCGTAGCCGTCGACGAGGAAGAGCCGGGGCGACGGTGGCGGGAACGGGGCGGGCATACGCAATAAACAAACATGACGCCCTTCGTCTGCCTAGCACTGGCGCTCCTGAAAACACGACCGCCTGCCGAGGTCGGCAGGCGGAGGCGGATCGTACGGCTCAGCGTAAAGCGTCGCGAGGACCGACGGTGTTACACCCGCTGCACGTTCGCGGCATGAAGACCCTTGTCGCCGGTCTTGATCTCGAACTCGACGACCTGTCCCTCGGCGAGTGTCTTGAAGCCGTCCATCGTGATCGCGGAGAAATGGACGAACACGTCCTCACCGCCATCCTGCTCAATGAAGCCGTAGCCCTTGGCATCATTGAACCACTTCACCTTTCCTTTCGCCATACGAGCTGCCTCCCGCGGGTGAATCCCGACACCGCTCTCACGACACGTGCGTCAGGCACGTGTGTCACGCCGACCGGCGCGCGGGGCCTATATAGGAGCACTTGTGAATTTTGTCAATATCACCCCGCCATCATGGCGCCATGGCAATCATCATCGTGACGCCGACCGCGGTGATGATGCGGACGTTGTCGTCATGGGGCCAGGGAAGCCGCTCGGCAGCCGTCGCGGCGACGGCAGCGAGGAGGGCCATGCCGGCACCGGCGCCGGTGAGGAGCAGCGCGCCGGCCATCGTCGCCAGTAAACATGCGGCGCTTCCCTCGAGGGATTTGCCATCGTGAGAGGAGCGAATCCGCCCAAAGCGCATCCCGATCAATGCGGCCGCGGTGTCGCCGACCGCCGCGGCCCACGTCGCGACGATCGCCGCGTCGCGGGGGAGGAGCAGGACGGCGAGGAACATCGCGCTGATCAGCCACGTCGCGCCGGTGACGCGAGTGGATTCGTGCAACCGCATCAGCGGATGGAAGACCCCTTCGAACCGCGCGCCGATTGTTGGCGACGTCGCACGAGCCACTTCGACAGCCACCGCGATCAGGGCAAGCGCGCCTAACACCAGGAGCGCGACACGACGCTCGACGCCGAGGGCGAGCGCGATCGGCACCGTGGTACTCGAGAGGTGAATCGCCTTCCGTGCGAGCTCGCGGCGGAACGAGGCTGCGCGTGCGTTCGCCGCTCCCGTCACTTCTCCTTGACGCGTCGCGCGAGCGACTGGAATTCGAGCTCGCTCGTCATCGTCATCCGATAGCGGCCGAACCCCGTCTGGTCGACGAACACGAGCTGCGAACGGTACTGCGTGTACTCCCAGATCTGGACGCGACCGCGCTGGGCGATGTCGTTCTGTCCCTGGTCGTAGATCTGGTCGGGATCACCGAGCGTTATGAAGACCCGCCCCCGATCGGTGAGCCACCCCGGTCCGCCCTCTTCGCGGAATCGCTGATTCGCCTGTTCGATGCGAACGAAGTAATCGCGCAGCGCTTCGTGCTCGGGGGTCGCTGGATCCGGGTCGGTCGAGCGAAGAAAGGCGATCCAGGCCTTTCCACGCTCGGCGGGGGCTGCATCGCGCAGCGCCTGCAGCTGCTCCGGCGTCGCGAAATAGCGGAGGTACGAGACCATGTCGTCGAACGACGTGATGGCCAGCCCTTCGGCGAAGCTGACGATGAGCCGCGTGCGCGCGGTGTCCGAGTCGAGCCCGCGCCAGCTGACGAAGGTCGCGACCCCGGGACCGATCTCGCTGATCGGCAGCGAGAAGATGCCGCTCGTCAGGCTGTCGTGCGCGGGGAGCATGAGCGAATCGCTCCACACGGTATTCCCGCGTGCGTCGCGCACCTCGGCATGCACCGGTCCCGTTCCACCATAACGCTCGACGTAGACGAACATCGCCGTGTCCTGGCCGAACACCGCCGAGCTGCGCGGGTTCGGTACGAGCGATGGAAGCGTGTCTCGTCGCGTTCGTGGATCTGCCTCGTAGACGGCGACCGCCGACGATGCCCCCGACCTGTTGATGCGCGGAACGGTGACCGGCGCCTCGCGTGTCGTCGTGCGCCCGCTCTCCGCGTCACGGACCGTGAGGTTGAAGACGTAGCTGTCGGGGGGGAGCCGCAGGTATTGCTGGAAGATGAGGCTCTCGTCACCACGCCCCGTCTCGCGATACGATGCAACACGTACGGTCTGGCGGCCCTGTGTCCGGCTGGTCGAGCTGCCGTTGCGTCGCGCATCGACGATCACGTCGTACGCACCGCGATAGTGGTCGCCTTCGTGGACGAAGGTCACTGCGCGATTTGGCAGCGACAGCGTGACGAGGACGAGCGTGGTGTCCGGGGTCTGCGTCGCGAAAGCGTCAGTGGTGCCGACGAAGGGCACCGGCGTCGTCTCGACGATGAGCCCTGCGTCGCGGTAGAGCCGTGACACGTCGAGCGCTGACGATGCCGCACGCGCGCGATCGACGGGTGCGGCGCCGTTCTCCACGCGCTGGCGCGGAGAGCAGCCGCTCGCGACGATCGCCGCCGCCAGCGCCACCATCGCGCCTGACGTGCGCGACATCGAAAGCGGAACGCGGGGGCGAGATGTATCGGGCATGAAGTCGGTCTCGGGAACGGGTCGGGCGGGAACTGTCGCCGCTGCCTTGCCTACACTAGCGCGCGTCGCGGTCGCTTGCCACGGTCCGGGGGCAGGATTAGGTTCGCCGCGTGTCGCATCAGTCCATCGTCGGGCGTAATCTCGCTGGATATACCCTCTCCGCCCTGGTCGGTGAAGGGGGCACCTCGGCCGTCTATCGCGCCGAACACCCGGAGCACGGCACCGTTGCCGTGAAGGTCCTCCGCGAAAAATTGCGCGAGGATCGTACCGCGGTCGCGCGCTTCGTGCGCGAAGCACGCTTCGGCTCGCGCGTGCAGCACCCGAGCGTCGTGCGCACCATCGAAATCGGCGAGGGGGACGCTGGTCTGCATTTCATCGCGACCGAATGGGCGAACGGCGAGCTCCTCGAGCGCTATGCACGGCGGAAAGCGCCCCTTCCCCCCGACGAAGTGGCCGAGATCGTCGAGCAGATCGGGGAGGCGGTGCAGGCCGCGCACCTCGCTGGGATCGTGCACCGCGACCTGAAGCCGGACAACGTGATGTACGACCCGGCGACCCACAACGTGAAGCTGCTCGACTTCGGCATCGCCGCCGACACCGAGATCGGCGCCGAGGAGCGGCTCACGCGGGCGGGCTTCTTCGTCGGCACCCTGCTCTACGTCGCGCCGGAAGCGCTGTCGGGGGAGATGGTGACCCCCGCCGCCGACCAGTGGAGCCTGGCGACCATTGCCTATTACCTGTTGTCGAGCTGTCATCCGTACGCCGCGCGGACACCGCGCGAGATGTTCACCAAGCTCCTGTCCCAGCCGCCGACAGCGCTCGGCACGGCAAAGGAGGGACTCTACATCGCGCCCGTCATCGAGAGCGTGGTGATGCGCGGGCTCTCCCGCGATCCGGCGAAGCGGTATCCGAGCGTGCGCGACTTCGCGGCTGCATTCCGTGCGGCGGTCACCACGGCGGCGAGCCAGCCGGGGCCGGCTGCCGCCGCGAGCGTCGACGACGAAACGCTGCTCGAGAAGGCGCGCGCCCTCTTCCGCGGCCGCAAGAAGCGCTGACCCGCGGCCGCGCCGCCCCCCCCCCCTGCCTAACGGTCCGGCGTTATGACCCGGGTTCCGGTTGGTGTCGTTGGGCGCGACGCGCTCACCCGGATGTCGGCCGGGTTCACCGGGATCCACACGGTGAAGGTTGCGCCCTTCCCCAGTTCGCTCTGCAGGGTGATCTCGCCCCCGAGCAACCGCGCCAG
>DASSZC010000124.1:0-4832 GCA_035702925.1 Gemmatimonadaceae bacterium
CGAGCGGGTGAGGAAGGCGATCGAGGGGAAGCCGGTCAAGCACGGCGAGCGGACGATCAAGGTGACGGCGAGCTTCGGCGTCGCCGGCTATCCGGAGAGCACTGCGCTCCGTGATGCGCTTTTCCCCGCCGCCGACCGCGCCCTCTACGAGGCGAAGGATGGCGGCCGGAACCAGGTGCGGACCGCCGGCAGGGCTGCGGGGTAGGACCGTGGAGCCCGCTGGGAGATATCACAAAACTGCGAGCTCCGATCGGTTGAAAAACGGTCCCCGGCAGGCTATATTTCGTGAACCGATCGACCAACGGGCCCGAACTAGATTCGACGGGTATGGTGGCATCGGCGTCGCGTGTCCAGGCTTCCTGAGCCCTGGTAAAACTCTCGGGTAAATTTCAATCGCCAACGACAACCTGGCGCTCGCCGCGTAACTCTTAGTTACGCCGGCAGTGCTCACGAGGCAGCCCGCCCGGGGCGGCACGTGAGTATCGAAAATCTGGGCTGGCTCAATGGCGCGTTCTCCGCCGGCGAGTGAGACTTTAGAGAACTTGTTCAGGCGTGGGCGGCTCATCGGCCAGCGACTGGAGACCTCAATCGGTGAGCTACACACGTAGACGCGTCGGTAGATCCTTGCTCGGACCGGGGGGCAGTACCCCGCGGGTCCACTGAAGGGAAGGAAATGTGGGAGACAGCAACGGCAACGGCGGTTCCGCGAACTTCGGAGCCGCCGTTCTGCTTTACCACCGGCCACTCACCGGAGACGACATGAGCGACACGACGAACGAGAAGGGCACGCAGGGGGCCGGAACGACCGAAAGGGCGCTGACCCCTGAGCAGCACCGGATCCTTCGCGAGAAGGGCACTGAGCGGGCATTCACGGGGAAGTACTGGGCGACCAAGGACGCCGGTACCTACCGCTGCGCCGGATGCGGCGAGCCGCTGTTCAGCTCCGAGACCAAGTTCGACTCTGGGACGGGGTGGCCGAGCTTCACGCAGCCGCTCGATGCGTCGAAGGTCGCCGAGCACACCGATGTCACCCACGGGATGCGCCGCACGGAGGTGGTCTGCGCGAAGTGCGGGGGGCATCTCGGGCACGTCTTCGACGATGGCCCGCGACCGACCGGACTTCGCTACTGCCTCAACTCCGCTTCCCTGGAGCTCGAGCCGAAGAAGTAGCGGACTCCCGGGCCTCCTCGGCCAGCGAGTCGAAATCGATGTCCGCCCACTTCATGGTGCGGACATCGAGCGTTTCACGGAGGTGAGCGAGCGCGCGCTCGTGACGCTCGGGGGTGAGCGCGGCGACGCAGTCCTCGGCGACGACCACGTGCATGTCGCGCATGTCGGCATCGGTCGCCGTCGCCAGCACACAGCTGTCGGTCGCGATCCCGCAGAGGATCAGCGTCCGCGCCCGGAGATACGACAACAGCGTGTCGAGCGCGGTGGCGAAGAACGCCGAGTGCTTCGGCTTGAGGATGAAGTAGTCGTCAGCACCTGGCCGCAGCAGCTCGGCGACCCGCCGCCCGCGAACGTTGTCGTTCAGGCAGTGGTCGAGCAGCGCGCGAAAATCCGACCGCCACTTCCCGAAGTTGTCGTTGGCGTAGATCACGGGGATCCCCGCCTCCCGCGCGCGCTCGAGCAGCAGCTTCAACGCGCGCGCCATCGCCAGCGCGGGCCCTTCGAGCTCCTCGCCACCGGGAAACTCGAGGTCGTTGATGACGTCGATCGCGATGACGACGACGGGCGACTCGTCGGGGACGTTGCCGTGGAGATCCTGATTCTTCGATGGGCCGTGATTGGCGGTAGGCATGTGTGGCGGTAACGAAAGCCCCGTGCCAGTGGACGAGGGGAAGAGCGGACGCAGCGACCGAGTTCGTTCGCAGCGGTTCCGAGCAGAGGAACTAGTCGGTTCGGGTCTTCGAGGCGGGCCACCCCATCGCACCGCGCAGGCATCAACAAGTTGAACTTCGATTACGCGGATTTCGCGGATGTCGCCGATAAGGCCTCGGCCCGCACCGAGGGCGCCGACGCCGCATCGAACGATCCGCGAAATCCGCGTAATCGGTGTAATCGATGTTCCCCCCTGTTGATGCTCGCGCGCCACGACGCACTCCGGCGCCGCGTGAAGCAATGATTGGGGGAGAGCAGCCGAGATGATTTCGCCTTGGCGAACGACCCGCGACAGCGCCGGTCCTGCCTAACGTCAAGAATACGGCCGACAGCCGGCGCGGCCCGGCTGTTGTCCGCTAGGGTCGTTCTTCAAGAAGCCCGACCCCTTGATCTCCGCCGCAGTCGCCTATTTTTCGCGGATGCCAAAGCTGACTGCGCGTAACGAGAAGCGGTACGATCGCGACTACTTCGAGCGGTTCTACCGGAAGCCGCGGACGCGGGTGCACTCGCCGGAGGCGGTCGAGCGGAAGGTGCGGCTGGCGGTGAGTGCGGCGGAGTTCATGCTCGGGCGGGAGATCCGCACCGTGCTCGACGTCGGCGCTGGTGAGGGGGCGTGGCAGCCGATCCTCGAGCGTATGCGGCGCGGGGTTCGATATCTCGGCGTCGAGCCGAGCGAATACGCGGTCGCGCGATACGGAGCGAAACGCAACCTGCGCCGCGGGAGCTTCGATGGGCTCGACGAGGCACGGGTCGGGAAGGGGTTCGACCTGATCGTCTGCGCCGACGTGATGAACTACCTGACGACCGCGGAGCTCGATCGCGGGCTCGCCCAGATCGCGGCGCGATTGCGCGGGCTCGCCTACCTCGAGATCTACACCTCGAAGGACGAGCTGGTGGGGGACCTGCACCACATCGACCTCCGCTCACCGCGATACTACGCGCGGGCACTGAAGGGCGCGGGACTGATCCGCTGCGGGATGCACTGCTACGTTGGCGAGCACCTCGCGCACAACGTCGTGGCGATGGAGGGCGGCTGGTAGCGCCCCCCGTCGCTGCCTAACGCGCAGGCGCCGGCTTCGGTTTGCGCTTGAGGAGGAACTCGGGCGCCATCGCGACGCCGAGGAGGGTGACCGGGATGATCTGCAGCGTCTGGATGAGCAGCGCTACCGCGATCGCGCCGTCGCGGGTCGCGCCGAATGGCTCGGCTGCCAGCGCGTAGGCGAGCTGGAAGAAGCCGACGTTGCCGGGCGTAGCGCGAACGAGGAAGCCGAGGTTCACGGCAAGCAGCGTCGCGACGTCGCCGGCCAGCGGAAGCGGTAGTCCCGCCGCGCGCGCGGTCCAGGCGAAGGTGGCCAGCTGCATCGCCCAGGCGATCACCGAGAGCAGCAGCGCCGCCGCGAACCGCCGCATGCCGGCGACGAGCGCCATCGCATTGAGGAACTGTCCGCGGGCGTTGCGCAGCCGGACACCGGTGCGCGACGCGAAGCCGGCGCCCGCCGGTGCGATCGCGTCGTGTATCGCCAGGACCCCGCTCGCCCGCCTGACGCGTGCGCGCAGCACCATCCAGTAGAGAAGCCCGAGGGCGACGACGAGCGCCGCCGCTGCCGGCCAGCGCCAGCGCGACAGCGCCTCGGGGAGGGGAAGCACGAGCGCGGCGACGGCGAGGAACAGCACGTAGCCGACGAGGTCGAAGACGCGCTCGATCGCCAGCGTCGCGAGGATCGTCCCCGCGGGGACGCTGCTCGCCCGCGCGACGAAGACGACACGGGCCGCTTCTCCGCCATTGGCGACCAGGACGTTGTTCAGCCCCGCGCCGGCGAGCGCCGCGCGGATCGCGAGCCCGGGCCGGTCGACACCGACGCGGCGGAGGAAGATCCACCAGCGAATTCCCGTCACCACGATCGACAGCAGGTTGACCACTGCCGCCGCGAGGAGCCAGCGCCGGTCGGCGTTGCGGATCGAGGTCCAGGCCTCGTGCCAGTTCACGGTGCGCGCGAACAGGACGAGCAGGGCGACGATCGCGATCACGAGCAGCGCCCGCAGCGCGCGGAACAAGGGGGTGCGCGGCTTCGGCGGCTCGACGGCGAGCGCGATCTCCGGTGCGGTCACGTCAGGGGTCGTCATGTGGCGGGCACTCCAGCGAACCGGTAATCGCGCGCCTTCAGTGCATCAATGATGCGAGGTACCGCCGCCGCCGTCTGCGTCCGGTCGCCTGACGCGTCGTAGCCGTCCCCGTCGTGGAGGAGGAGGATCGATCCCGGACGCGTCCCGCCGACCGTCCGCTCGACGATGGCGTCGACGCCGGGAAGCGCGCTGTCCCACACCCCGAGCGACCACCCGATCGTCCGCTGCCCTAACGATCGGGCGATGCGGCTGACCCAGGGGGCACGGAAGCCGTGCGGGGCGCGGAAGACTGCGGGCCGCACGCCTGTCGCGCCTATGATCGCCGCGGTCCCGAGCTCGAGGTCGCGCCTGACGCTCGCCGGCGACTGGGTGTGCAGCTTCCGGTGAAACCAGCCGTGGTTGCCGACGACGTGTCCCTCGGCGGCCACCCGCTCGGCGAGCGCGGGCCAGCGCTCGACGTGCCGGCCGAGGAGGAAGAAGGTCGCGACCGTGCCGGTGGCGGCGAGCGCGTCGAGGATCCGCGGCGTCGCCTCCGGGTTCGGCCCGTCATCGAAGGTGAGGGCGACGATCCGCTCGCCGCTGGTCCGGAGCGGAAGGCTGCCTAACGCCGCGCCGAAGATGGGACTGGTGCGATGGTATGTCCCGTGCACGAGCGCGCCGACGGCCGCCACGCCGACCGCGCCCAGCGCCGCGATCATGCCGCCGGCGCAGCCGCCAGGTTGAGGACGTCGGCGTAGACGGAGAGCACCTGCTCGGTCACCCGCGGCCAGGCATACGACTGCGCGATCTCGCGCCCGGTCGCGCCGAGCCGGTGGCGGAGCGGCTCG
>DASSZC010000114.1:0-6730 GCA_035702925.1 Gemmatimonadaceae bacterium
CTCAGGTGGTGCCAGATCCTTTATAATCGCCCAGCAGTGATCCCCGAAATTGCCGTCCACCCGTTAGGTCCTCCCGCCTCGCGTGGCCGGTGACGGCGGCGTGATTTCGACGGGCTTCAGCGAGCTGTCCAGCCACTCGAGGATGTGCTGGATCTGTCGCGCGACATCCGTCTAATGGCGGACTCCCTTCGGCGCTCCTCCCCCGACGATCGCCACCCCCCACGGGCGCTCCCCGACGGTGACACGCCCGAGCACCGCCAGCGTGCCGGTGTCGACGATCGAGATCTGGTCGCTCATCCCGTCGGCGGTGACGAGCAGCGCGCCGTCAGGCGAGAGGGCGATCCCCCACGGGCGGCTGCCGACGGCGATCGACCGCGTGACGCGAAGGGTGGCCGCATCGACGACGCTCACGGTCCCGCGCGCTCCGTTGGCGACGAACACGCGCCTGCCGTCGCGGCTGACGACAACGCCGACCGGCTTCCCCGCGTTCTGCTCGAGAGCGACGGTGCCGATGACCGCGTGACGGCGCGTGTCGAGCGCCGTTAGGCTTCCCCCGATCTCCGCGGTCACGTACGCGCGGCGCGAATCGGGAGAGAAGGCGACCGCGCGCGGCCGCACGTCGACGAGGACGTTGCCGACGACCTTCGCGCTGTGCGCGTCGATCATCGAGACGCTGTTGCTCGTCTCGGCGGTCACGTAGACCCATCTTCCATCGGGGCTCGCCGCGACTCCCTCCGGCTCGATGCCGACGACGGCGCTCGACAGCGTCTTCCGCGAACGCAGGTCGATCACCGTTGCCGTTCCCGCGTCCTCGTTGGCGGCGAAGATCTTCAGTCCGTCCCTGGCGACCGCGAGCTGCTCGGGGTCCGTCCCCGCCTCGATACGGCTGGTGACGCGCAGCGTGGCGACGTCGATCGCGACGATCGCGTCCGCGGAGCTCTCGACGGTTGGGGAGTCGTCGCTCACCGCCACGTACACCACGCGGCCGTCAGGCGCCGCCTGGACGCCGCGGGCGCGGCCGCCGACGGGAATCGTCGCCACGACGCGGCGTGCGCCGAGATCGATGACCGAGACGTTGTGCGACGCCTCGTTGCTCACGAAGGCGAGCAGCGCCGGTGCCGGCCGCTGCGCCGCGGCCGGCCGCGCGACAAAAGCACCGTTGAAGACCGCGACCACGAGCGCGGCTGCGCATCGCGGACCGCGCCTGCCCCTCACGGCGCCACCTCGGCGACGACGCGCTCGTCGTCGCCGCGACCGGTGACTCGATAGACGGGCTGCACCAGCCGGTGCGTGTCCGCGGCGAAACGCAGGGGCCGGCCCTTCTGCCCATCGTATTGCGCGCGCGGATCGGCGAGCTGGCGCAGCAGGGAGCCACCGTCGGTCTTCTGCGCATGGAGCGCCGCGTCGAGGGCGATCTTGAGGGCGAGCCACCCCGCCCACGCGGGAGAATCCATGCGCTCGCCGAAGCGGCGGCGGTAACGCTCGTTGAGCTGCTCACCGCCGAAACGTTCGAGACTCCAGTGCCAGAGCTCCACTCGGACGCTGTCGCCAGCGGTCGCGGTGAACGCGGAGGCCGGCAGCAACGAGTACGCGACCTTCGCTGACGGTCCGCCGATGAATGGGCACCCAGCGTCGAGCACGGGAATTGTCGGCCGCACGCTCTGCGGCATGACCGCTGAGCAGGTACTACTATCGCCCGCGACGACATACAGCGACGGCAGCGCCGCACGAGACGCGTCCGCGCCGCTGGCGCGCGCGGTGCTATCGAACGCCCCCCGCGACTCCACGCGGAGGGTCACGACGGTGCCGAACATCGCGCCGGTGTGCGACGCCTCCTCGGCGCCGAGCCGCGCGCCCTGGACGAGGGAACGGCGAGCCACGGTGTCGTCGACCACGAGCACGACACGGAGCGTGTCCGGTGCCGGTAGCGGCGACGGTGCGCTCGTCGTACGCGCGGCGTTGGTGACGACCGCGAGCACGAGCGCGCTGAGTGCGAGCGTCATGATAAACGGAAAATGAATGTCGTGGACTCGCGGGACGGTACCGCGCCGGCCGAGATCCATATACGTCGATAGCACGCGACATGCCGATGCCGATTGCGGGTGCTGGCCTGCCGCTTGCGAATCGAGTGGCAAAACGGATCCATACGAATAAAGGACCAATGCTCGCGTCGCAGAAGCTCCTGTGCGGTACGTCCGACGCCCCTGCGCGCATGTCGCGCTGCGCGATGCTCCTCACGGTCGTCGCCGCTCTCGGCACGACAGGCTGCCTCAAGGAGAAGAGTGATGATCGGCCGGTAACGGCCGCCGTCAGCAGTTCGGCCTCGAACGCGAGCGGCCTCCCGACCATCGCCGCCGCGGCGACGAGCGCCGATGACGGCCAGTGGCTGATGCCGCAGAAGGACTACGCGAACTCGCGCTACAGCGCGCTCGCCGAGATCACCCCGGAGAACGCGAAGAATCTCAAGCTCGCCTTCACCTTCTCGACCGGGGTGCTGCGCGGACACGAGGCGCCGCCCCTCGTGGTCGGGAGCACGATGTATGTCGTGACACCCTTCCCGAACTATCTCTACGCGCTCGACCTCTCCAAGCCGGGCGCGCCGATAAAGTGGCGTTATGACCCTCGCGCCGACATGTCGGCGCAGGGCGTCGCCTGCTGCGACGTCGTCAATCGCGGCGCGGTGTACTCCGGCGGCAAGATCATCTACAACACGCTCGACGGTCACACCGTCGCTGTCGACGCGAACGACGGGCACGAGGTCTGGAACACAAAGGTCGCGAACATCAACCTCGGCGAGTCGATCACGATGGCGCCCCTCGTCGCCAAGGGAAAAGTGTTCGTCGGCAACAGCGGCGGCGAGTTCGGCGTACGGGGCTGGCTGACCGCGCTCGACGCGGGGAGCGGGAAGATCGCCTGGCGCGCATACAGCACGGGGCCCGACAGCGACGTGCTGATCGGGTCGCGCTACAAGCCCTTCTACCCGCAGGATCAGGGAAAGGATCTTGGCGTGAAGAGCTGGCCTGGCGACGCCTGGCGCATCGGCGGCGGCACCGTGTGGGGTTGGCTCGCCTACGATCCCGAGCTCGACCTCCTCTACTATGGAACCGGGAACCCCGGGCCATGGAACCCCGATCAGCGTCCCGGCGACAACAAGTTCAGCTCCGGCATCTTCGCGCGTGATCCCGACGACGGCCAGGCGGTGTGGTACTACCAGTGGTCGCCGCACGACATGTTCGACTACGACGGGATCAACGAGCAGACGCTGCTCGACATGCAGATGGGGGGACAGACGCGAAAGGTCCTCGTTCGCGCCGAGCGCAATGGGTACGTCTACGTCCTGGACCGCACGACCGGCGAGGTTCTCTCGGCGACCCCCTTCGGCTTCGTCAACACGAGCAAGGGCGTCGACCTGAAGACGGGGCGGCTGATCTACGCGATGGACAAGGCGCCGCAGATGGGGCAGGTCGTGCGCGACGTCTGTCCGTCGTCGCCGGGAATGAAGGACTGGCAGCCGAGCGCATACTCGCCGCGCACCGGCCTGCTCTACCTCCCGCACCAGAACCTGTGCATGGACCACGAGTCGGTGGAGGCGAGCTACATCGCCGGCACCCCGTACGTCGGGATGATCTCGAAGTTCTACCCGGGGCCGGGGGGAAAGCGCGGCGTCTACCAGGCGTGGGACATCGTGAACCGGAAGGAGAAGTGGTCGATCCCCGAGGAGTTTCCGGTGTGGAGCGGGACGCTGGCGACCGCCGGCGACGTGGTCTTCTACGGAACGATGGACGGCTGGTTCAAGGCGGTCGATGCGCGCAACGGCACGCTGCTCTGGTCGTTCAAGACGGGCTCGGGGATCATCGGCCAGCCGATCACCTATCGTGGTCCCGACGGGAAGCAGTACGTCGCGATCGAGTCCGGAGTCGGCGGCTGGGCGGGGGCGATCGTCGCCGGTCCGATCGATCCGCGCGACTCGACCGCCGCGTTAGGCTTCGTCAACGCGATGAAGGACCTGCCGAAGGCATCGACCAAGGGCGGCATGCTCTATGTCTTCAGCCTCTGACCACGCGTTAGGCAGGGGGGCCGAGCGGGCAGTGCTGTCGATCCCGCTCCTCGCCCTGGTCGCGGTCGCCGGGTGGGGGCGGCTCGCCGCGCGCGAGCTGCACGCGGCGACGCTGCCGACGATGGCCGACACCGCCAGCGCCGACGTCGGCGTGCTCTCGTGGGCGATAGCCGCCCGCCCCGGTGCGCGACTCCTCCGCGTCTGCGCCGATCCGAACAACATGCCCTTCACCAACCGGGCGGGGGAGGGATTCGAGAACCGGCTGGCGGAGCTGGTGGCGGGGGAGATGCACGCCGACCTCCAGTACACCTGGTGGGCGCAGCGGCGCGGCTTCATCCGCAACACCCTGAAGGCGGGAAGCTGCGACGTCGTCATGGGTGTCCCGACCAGCTTCGAAATGGTCGCGGCCACACGCCCGTACTACCGCTCGACGTACGTGTTCGTGACGAGGGCGGACGCCCCATTTCGCGTCGGGTCGTTCGACGACCCGGTGCTGAGGCGGCTGCGCATCGGGGTGCAGATCATCGGCGACGACTACGCCAACACTCCCCCCGCCCATGCGCTGAGCAAGCGCGGGATCGTCGGCAACGTTCACGGCTACACCGTCTACGGCGACTACAGCCAGCCGAACCCGCCGGCGCGGATCATCGACGCGGTGGCGAAGGGCGACATCGACGTCGCGGTGGTCTGGGGCCCGCTCGGCGGCTGGTACGCGCGGCACGAGGCAGTGAAGCTCCGTGTCGTCCCCGTCTCGCCGCAGATCGAGCTCCCCTTCCTTCCCTTCGTCTTCGACATCTCGATGGGGGTGCGGCGGCAGGACGCCGCGCTCCGCGACACCCTCGATGCGATCCTCGTCCGCCGCCGCGCCGCGGTCGACAGCATCCTCGAGCGCTATGCGGTGCCGCGCGCGGGCCAGCCCGCGCTGCCTAACGTCTCATGATGGAGCCCCTGATGCGACCCGGACAGCCGACCCGCGCGCTGCTCGCGCTCCTCGCCCTGGCGACGCTGGCGACCGCGGGATGCAAGCGCGAGGAGCGGCGGTTCCGCGAGATTCCCCCCGCCGCCGACGCCACGACCAACGTCGTCATGAGCACCCTCCAGCCCGGGCCCTCGATCGTCAGCGTGGCGAGCGAGCATCCCTACGACCGGGACGCCTATGCGATCGCCCAGGGGCAGCGGCTCTACGTGCAGATGAACTGCGCGGGGTGCCATGGCCTCGCCGGGGGCGGGTCGATCGGGCCGGCGCTCATGGACGAGAAGTGGGTCTACGGCTCCGACCCGGCGAACATCTTCGCGACGATCGTCGAGGGCCGGCCTAACGGCATGCCGTCGTGGCGCGGGAAGCTATCGAACGACCAGGTCTGGCAGCTGGTTGCCTACATCCGCGACATGGCCGGGCTCCATCGCAAGGACGTGCGCACGAGCCGCACCGACGACATGGCCGCCGTCTCCGACAACCAGAACCGCAACCGACAGACTCCCCGTCCGACGAGCGACTCGCCCGCCTCGACGAATCCATGATCCTCCAGGCGCCTCGCTACACCCAGCAGTCGATGGTCGACCCGGCGGGGTCGAAGGCCGTGCTCGTCGACCATTTCTGGCACTTCCTGATCATCACGGCGTCGATCGTCACCGCGATCGTCTTCCTCGCGCTGCTCATCGCGTTGTTCAAGCGACGGCGGCCGGTCGAACCGGAAGAGCCGGCGGTGCAGGCGACGCTCACCCGCTGGGTCTCGGCGTCGGCGGCGATGACGCTGGTGATCCTCGTCGTCTTCCTCTTCGCCGATTTCCGGCTCGGCCGGGCGATCGCCACCGTCCCGGACCGGACGCCGCTGCACGTGAACGTCATCGGGCATCAGTGGTGGTGGGAGTTCCAGTATCCGGACTCCGTACCGAGCAACTGGATCACCACCGCGAACGAGCTGCACATCCCGGTCGGCCGTCCCGTCCTGCTCAGCATGTCGGCGCCCGACGTGATCCACAGCTTCTGGGTGCCCAACCTTTCCGGGAAGAAGGACCTGATTCCCGGTCACGCGACCGAGACGTGGATCGAGGCCGACTCCGCGGGAGTCTACCGCGGGCAGTGCGCCGAGTTCTGCGGGCTGCAGCACGCGAAGATGGCGATGCTGGTGATCGCCGAGCCGCAGGAGAAGTTCGACCAGTGGATGCTGGCGAGCCGCGCATCGGCGGCGGAGCCCGCCGATTCGACGGCGGCGGCGGGGAAGCAGGTCTTCCTCACTGCGGGGTGCGCGGTCTGCCATTCGATCGGCGGCACCGCCGCGGCGGCGACCGCCGGGCCGAACCTGACGCACTTCGGGTCGCGGCACAGCATCGCCGCCGCCTCGCTGCCGAACAACCGCGGGAACCTCGGCGGATGGATCCTCGATCCCCAGCGCATCAAGCCGGGCGCGATGATGCCGCCTAACGGCCTCGACCCCGACCAGCTCGACGCGATCCTCGCCTACCTGGAGGGGCTGAAGTGACCGCGACCGCAACCGCTCGCGTGGAAACGGCCGACCAGCCGGAGCTCGACATCGAGCTCGACGCCGTCTGGCGCAACCGGCCCGGCTTCATCGGCTGGCTGACGACGACTGACCACAAGTCGATCGCGAAGCGCTACGTGGCCACCGCGTTCATCTTCTTCCTCCTCGCCGGGCTCGAGGCGGCGACGAT
>DASSZC010000297.1:0-6443 GCA_035702925.1 Gemmatimonadaceae bacterium
CGCTGGCACCATCGGTGCAACTCCCGGCACTGACCCCTGATCGGGAGTGAACATGAGAGCGTGGAGAGCCGCGGCCGTCGTCGCCGCACTGAGCCTGTCGTCGGCCGCCGCGTGCGTGGGCACCACGAGGCCAGCGCCGGAAGAGCTGCCGACCTTCCTCCGCGTCGAGAACCGGGCGCTGCAGGACGCCACGGTCTACGTCTGGCAGAGCAGCTCGCGGCTCCGGCTCGGCAGGGTCGGCAGCCTTTCGACCGTGACGCTGCGCATTCCCTCGTCGCAGATATTCGGGCCGACGCCGCTCCGCTTCCAGCTCGACTTCCTCGCCGGCAACCGCACCCCGCTCACCGAGGAGATCACGGTGATCCCCGGGGACACGGTCGTCCTCCACGTCCCGCCGCAGTAGCGATGACCGAGGGCGCGCAGGGAGCGGCGGGGCGGAGCAGATCCGCGCCGCGACGGAACACCAGCGCGGGGCTGGTGCTCTTCCGTCGCGGCGCGAAGGGACTGGAGATCTTCCTCGCCCACCCCGGCGGACCGCTCTGGAAGTCCCGCGACATCGGCGCCTGGACGATCCCGAAGGGGCTGATCGACGAGGGAGAAGATCCGCTCGCCGCCGCCCGCCGCGAGTTCCGCGAGGAGACGGGGATCGACGCCAGCGGACCCTTCCTCCCGTTAGGCACGATCCGCCAGAAGGCGGGGAAGGTCGTCCACGGCTGGGCGTGGGAGGGAGACGCCGACGCCGCGGCGACGACGAGCAACAGCGCGAAGCTCGAGTGGCCGCGCAAGTCGGGGCGCTGGGTCTCCTATCCCGAGATCGACCGCTGCGGCTGGTTCACCGCCGCCGCCGCCCGCGAGAAGATGAACCCGGCGCAGGCCGAGTTCATCGACCGCCTCTAGGGCCTCCTCGCCGGCGGCGAGCGTCAGGCCTAACGCGTGCCGCCGGCGAGCCCGGAGAGCAGCCAGGCGAGGTTCGCGGTGCCGTCCATGATCGGCTCGTTGGTCGAGTAGTCCCCCCAGTCGTCGTGGTAGACGACGGCGCCGCGGTTGAAGGGGGCGAGCGAGTCGGCGTGGGTCAGCCGGATGTACTGCAGGTTCTCGAAGATCGACCGCTTCACCGGCCCGTCGACGAGCCCCCCGGTGAGGGGCACGTGCAGCTGCGAGGCGATCACCGAGTGCGGGTCGCGCGGGAATCGCCCGTTGCCGGGAAGCCCGATCACCATCGACACCCCCCACGGGTTGACCCCGAACAGCCAGTCCACCGCCGCCGCCTCGTAGCCGGCGTAGCGGTGGTCACCCGTCATCAGGCGGTAGAGACGCGCCTGCGTCGCGAACGACGCCACGAGGTCGTTCGAGCACCAGATGAAGGGGACGCCGATGTGAAAGCCGTTCTGCGCCCTGGCGACGACGGCCTCGATCCCGCGGCGGTAGAAGGCGGCCAGCTCGCGCTTCTCCCGTGCCCCCGCGTGCCGCCACAGCTCGTGGTGCCCGGCGTTGTGCCAGGGGTACCACTCGTAGTGCCGCGCGGTGTCGGCGCCCATCCACGGCGTCACCGGCTCGGCCCGCGCGTACTCCATCCCCTCGCGCAGGTAGCGGCGCTCCCCGCCTAACGCGTGGAGCTCGGCGGCGGCCAGCTCCATGTCGTCCGCCCAGTTTCCCTCCTCGTAGAAGTAGGGCGCCCTTCCCGGGGCGGTCTGGCAGACCCCGGGTGATGCGCGCCCGACCTCATATGCCGCGCGGGCGCGGCGGGCGAGGGTATCGGCGAACGCCGGATCGGTCGACCGCAAGACGATCGCGCCTAACGCGAACGCCGAGGCGTACTTCCCGGCGGTCGAGGCCAGCCCGGTCGAGCGGTTCTTGTACTTGAAGATTCCCTGCGGACGGCCGGTGCACGGATAGAGCGGGCGCTCCTTCCCCTTTCCCCACCCGTAGTCCGCGGAATCGGTCGTCGGCAGGTCGAGGTATGTGTGATCGCGGTCGTCGCCGAGCTGGTTGAGCAGCGGCCCGCCCTCGGGATACATCCGGAGCAGCCACTGCAGCCCGTGGCGCGCTTCGTCGAGAACGTCGGGCACCCCGTTCTTCCCCGGGAGCCCGCGATCGTCGAAGCCGTCGGCGAATGCGGCGCGATGGTCGCGCCAGGCGAGCATCAGCGAGACCGTCGCCGTCGCCGAGGTCGCGACGTACTGCAGGTAGTCCGAGGCGTCGGCCCACCCCCCGCTCGCCGCGATGAACTTCCCGGCGAGCGCCGAGTCGTCGACGACGATCCCGTCGTGCTGGTGCACCGAGTCGCCGAAGAACGGGTTGAACCCGGAGCGCTGCTGCCGCATGTAATACAGGAGCGTGTCGGCGCTCCCCGCGTACACGTCGCGCCCGATGCGGAACATCGGCGATGCGGTCCCCGCCGCTACGACGCGGTAGCGGCCGGGACGGGTGAGCGCGGTGAAGTCGAGCCGCGCCGTGCTCGCGCACCCGGCGAAGGCGCCCGCGGGCTTCGCCCGCCGCGGTCCGAGCACGGTGCGTCCCGCGGTATCGGTGACGGTGAAGGTGCGCACCGTCTCGCTGTCGAGCGAGCAGACGACGGCGACCTTGATGCCGTCGGGCAGGTACCCGACCTGGTTGACGCGGACCGCGCGCCCCGGGTCGCCGAGGAGCGCGATCGCCGTGAGCAGCCCAAGCCCGCTCATCGCCGGCTACCGGTCGGTAAAGTCCACGCTCGTGTCGAGCTTGCGGCAGACTTCAGCCAGCAGCTCCGCCGCGGCGTCGACGTCGGCGAGGTCCACCATCTCGTTCGGCGAGTGCATGTACCGGTTCGGGATCGAGACGAGCGCGGTCGCGATCCCCTCGCGCGCGATCGCGATCGCGTCGGCGTTGGTGCTCGTGTCGCGGCCGACCCCGTGCAGCGAGTACGGCATCTTCATCCGCTCGGCGGCGTCGCGGATCAGGCGGAACGCCACCGGCGAGATCAGCCCGCCGCGCGAGAGCACCGGGCCACCGCCTAACGCGTGGTCGCCGAGCTCCTTCTTCTCGAGCCCCGGATGGTCGGTGGCGAAGGTGACGTCGACGACCACCGCCATCTGCGGCCCGACGCACTGCGCGCAGACGAGCGCGCCCCCGCCGTTCCAGGCGATCTCCTCCTGCGTCGTCGCGACGGCGACGACCTTCGCCTTCCCCGGCTTCGCCGCGTAGCGGCGCAGCGCCTCGAGGACGACGAAGGCGCCGATTCGGTCGTCGATCGAGCGCGAGACGAGACGGCCGTTCGGGAAGTCGATCGCCTTCCCGTCGATCACGCCAGGGTCGCCGACCGTCAGGCGGGCCGCCGCTTCAGCCTTGTTCTTCGCGCCGATGTCCACCCAGAGCTCAGTGAGCTTCGTCGCCTTCTCGCGGTCGTCGGCCTTGATCAGGTGAATCGGCTTCTTCCCGATCACCCCGAAGACGTCGCCCTGCTCGGTGATGAAGCGGATTCGCTGCGCGACGAGCACCTGCGGGTCCCACCCGCCGATCGGCGAGATGTGGACATAGCCCTCATCGTCGATGTGCTGGACGATCACCCCGATCTCGTCGATGTGGCCATCGAGCATGATCGTCGGCGAGCCCTGCGGGTTGATCGTCGCCATGCTGTTTCCCGAGACGTCGGCCGTGATCTCCGCGCCGAACGACTTCGCCTCCTCGCGCCAGACGCGGGCGGGAGCGGTCTCGAATCCCGAGGGACCGGGAGTGTCGAGCAGGCGCTTGAGGAAGGAGATCGAGGCGGGAGTCAGCATTGTGTTTCTGTGATGGTGGATGCGAATGATAACGATCAGCGGCGCGTGTAGACCGCCTTGCCGGCGATCCAGGTCGAGACGACGCTGGTGCCGAGGACCTCGCCCGGGGCGACGGTCATGATGTCGCGATCGAGGATGACGAAGTCGGCGTACTTGCCCGCGGTGAGCGAGCCGGCGTCCTTTTCCATGAAGGACGCGACAGCGGGCCAGATGGTCATCGACTTCAGCGCTTCCTCGCGCGTCATCTTCTGCTCGGGATGCCACCCCCCCGGCGGCCAGCCGCGCTCGTCCTGCCGCGAGATCGCCGCGTGAAAGGAGCGCAGCGGGTTCACCCCCTCGACCGGGAAGTCGCTCCCGTTCGGGACGATCACCCCCTCGTCGAGGAACGACCGCCAGGCATACGCGCCGAGCTCGCGTCCCGCGCCGAGCCGGGCGCCCGCCCAGTACATGTCGCTCGTCTGGTGGACCGCCTGCATCGACGGGATCACGTCGAGGGCGGCGAAGCGCGGGACGTCGTCGTAGTTCACGACCTGCGCATGCTCGATCCGGAACCGGTGGTCAGCGACGGGGACCGCCTTCAGCGCCTGCTCGTAGGCGTCGAGCACGACGCGATTGCCGCGGTCGCCGATGGCATGGACGCAGACCTGGAAGCCGCGTCGCAGCGCCTGCTCCGAGACCGCCTCGAGGTGCTCCGGCGTCGAGACGAGCAGCCCGCGGTTGTGCGGATCATCCGCATAAGGCTCGAGCAGCGCCGCCCCGCGGCTGCCTAACGCGCCGTCGGCGTAGAGCTTGACGCTGCGGATCCAGAGCCGGCCGTCGTAGAGCGCGCTCTGCGGACCGCGGGCGAAGTAGTACGCCAGCGCCGCGCTGTCGTCGGAGACCATCACGTAGGTGCGGAGGTCGAGCTTCCCCTCCTTCGCCAGCGCCTCGAACAGCTCGATCGCCGCGCGCGGCTCCCCCGCGTCGTGGATCCCGGTCAGCCCATACCGATGCATCTCCTCGATCGCCGCCAGCGCGCGCGCCCGCCATTCCGCCGCCGACGGCGCCGGGACGACGCGATCGATCAGCGCCCCCGCGTTGTCGACGAACACGCCGGTCGGCGTCCCCGCCGAGTCGCGCTCGAGCCGGCCGCCGGAAGGATCCTGCGTCTCCTTCGTCACCGACGCGAGCTGCATCGCCTTCGCGTTGACGAGCACCGCGTGCCCGTCGACGCGCTCGAGGACGACGGGATTGTTCGGCACCGCGCGCGACAGCGCCTCATGCGCCGGGAAGCGGGTGTCGCCCCAGTCGTTCTGGTCCCAGCCGCGGCCGATGATCCACGATCCCGCGGGCACCTGCTTCGCCCGCGCCGCGACGCGGGCGATCACCTCCGCGTACGACGTCGTTCCCGTGAGGTCGACGGTGCGCAGCGCCTGTCCGAGCCCGAGGAAGTGCGCGTGCGCATCGGTCATCCCGGGGATGATCGTGCGCCCCGTCGCGTCGACCACCTGCGTCTTCGGTCCCTGCAGCGCCTTCGCGCCGCGCGCCGACCCGACGAAGAGGATGCGGCCATCGCGCACCGCGATCGCCTCGGCGGTCGGGCGCGAGTCGTCGACGGTGTAGATGCGCGCGCCGGTGACGATCAGGTCGGCGGGGCGCTGGGCGGCGGCGGGCTGCTGCGCGCCAATGGTCGAGACGCTCGACATGGCGACCAGCGCCGCGGCGAGAGCGGAAAGGGAGGTCGGTCGCATTTCGGGGGAAGGAACGTTGGGGGGCCGCTCAAAGCTGTGTCGGCGCTCACCCTCCGCGCCACCCCTTGCCCCGTGGCGCGCCGGTCTCAGCGCCCGCTCAGCGGGAGCGGCGCGTTCCGATCCGCAGCCCGGCGCGGAAGACGAGCATCGAGATCTCCTCGACACGGCGTGTCCCTCCGCGCGCCGCGAAGTCGTAGCGCTCGAGCGAATAGCCGAGCGAGAGGTCGAGCCGCTCTCCGGAATGCCGCAGCCGGGCGAGGCCGGCGACCGCGAGGTCGGGGCCATCACGTCCACTGACGCGGACCACCGGGGCGAGCGAGAGCCCGACCGACGCCTCGAGCATCTTGTCGATCAGCATGCCGTGCCCCTCGCCGCCGAGCGAGAGCTCGCTCCAGTGCTGGCGGGCGAGCGGCCCGTCGTAGCTGCGGCCGAGCGCGGTCACCGTGCCGCGAAACCAGGACACCATGTCGAGGCGCGTCGTCAGGGCGAGCTCTCCGACCGCGCGGGTCTCGGCGGCCGGGGTCTTCGGGTTGAGGGTACCGCCGAGCGCGCGCAGCGTGACCGTCACCCGCTCATCCGGCTCGAGGTCGAGCTGCGCGCCGAACAGCGGGCCCGCGCTCCGCTCGAGGCCGAGCCCCATGTCGACGCGGTGGTCGGCCGACGCGGCGACCATCGACACCGCCCCCGCCGGCAGCGTTAGGCGGCCCTGTGCCCCGGCGCCGGCGGGAAGCGCGAGCGCGACGAGCGCGAGCAGCGAGGGGCGACGCATCACTCGGGCGCTCCGCTCGGGATGACGATGATGCGGAGGAGGGCGAGCCGCGCCGCGTTGCGGCTGGCGATCCCCGCGTTGCGCGCGGCGAGGGCATCGCGCCGCCGCTGGTTCTCCGTGACCGCGAGATCGTGCACGGGGTGCCGCCAGCGGTTGATGGCGCCGGCGACTCCGGAGGCGACTCCG
>DASSZC010000514.1:0-2899 GCA_035702925.1 Gemmatimonadaceae bacterium
GCGGAGATGTCGAAGAAGATCACCTCCGAGGGAATCATCGCCTTCGCCGAGGCGACGGGAGACTTCAATCCCGTCCACATCGACGAGGAAGCGGGAAGGGCCTCGCTGTTCGGGGAGCGGATCGCCCACGGGATGCTCGGCGCCGGGCTGATCTCGGCCGTGCTCGGGATGAAGCTTCCCGGCGCGGGGGCGCTCTACCTGTCGCAGACGCTGAAGTTCGTGAAGCCGGTGAAGATCGGCGACACGATCACGGCGCGGGCAGAGGTGGTCGAGGTGGTCGCGGCGAAGAAGCGGGTGCGGCTCCTGACGACGGTGCGCAACCAGGATGGGGAGACCGTCATCGAGGGAGAAGCGATGGCCAAGGTGCGCGGAGACTGACTTCAACGCTGCGATGAGAGACGAGAGAGGCTCCGATCGAGAGATGAGAGAGAAGAGAGAACGGCGGTAACGGCGGTAACGGCGGGTTCACGGCAGTTCGGCAGGAACACACTCACCAGGTCCCCCCATATGTCTACTACGTTGAAGACGTTCCTCGCGGCACTGCTGCTGCTCGTTCCCGGAGCGCTGCTCGCGCAGAGCGGGCGCGTCGTCGGCACGATCAGCGACGCCGAGAGCAAGAGCGGGCTGCCGAGCGCGCAGGTGACTCTCGTCGGCACCGGACGCGGCGCGACCACCGACGCCGAAGGGCGCTATACCATCTACAACGTGCCAGCGGGCAGCTACGAGCTGCGCGTGCAGCGCATCGGAATGGCGATGAAGAGCGTGATGAGCGTGACCGTCAGCGGGGGTGCCGATACCCGGGTCGACGTCGCGCTGACCCGCGCGCCCCTCGAGCTGGCGAACGTCGTCGTCTCGGCGTCGCGCCGGGTGGAGAAGGTGACCGAAGCGCCGGCGACGATCACGCGCATCGACGCACAGCAGATCGAGAACACCGTCGGCAACTCCTTCTCCGGCGCGCTCAAGGGGATCGAGGGCGTCGACTTCGTGCAGGTCGGTGTCACCGCGGCGGCGATCAACACCCGCGGCTTCAACTCGTCGTTCAACAACCGCGTGCTGATGATGGAAGACGGCCGCATCGCGGTTCTCCCGGAGAACGGACTCCCCGCGGGCGCGTTCACGACGATCCCGAAGGTGGACCTCAACGCCGTCGAGGTGCTCGTCGGCCCCGGCTCGGCGCTGTACGGCCCCGATGCGTCGAACGGCGTCGTGACGCTCGAGACGAAGGATCCGAAGCAGTACCCGGGGACGACCGTCGAAGTCGCCGCCGGCACGCGCGCCTATCGCGACATCCAGGCCCGTCAGGCGGGACTGCTGAACGGCGGCCAGTTCGGCTACAAGCTGACCGGCGAGTACCAGGCGGCGAACGACTTCTCGAACCAGAACACCTATGCCCCGGTCGGCGCGCAGCAGGCGACCGAGCAGAGCGCGGATTGGAAGACCAACGTGATGCGCGGCGCTGGTGCCTTCGACTGGTATCGCGGCGACTCGCGGCTCGAGGCGAGCGTCGGCGCGAGCAAGAGCAACGGGATCGGCCAGACCAACGTCGGCCGCAACCAGCTCGTCGACTGGCAGTACCGCCACGCGCAGCTCAAGTACACGAGCCCGCACTGGTTCGGTCAGGCGTACACCACCCAGTCGCGGTCGGGTGACACATATCAGCTCAACGGCTATTCGCAGAATCGCCTGCGCTACCCGACGATCAGCAACGACTCGGTGAAGCACCTCTCCGACTTCCCGGCGTCGGGCAACCTGTACGCCGCCGAAATCCAGAACAACTTCAACATCCCGATGATCGGGACGCACTTCACCTATGGCGGGCAGTTCCGCCACGACGTCGTCAGCAGCGACCGGCAGTGGCTCATCGACCGCCTGACCGGCGACGACATCAAGGTCAACCAGCGCGGCGTGTACGGGCAGCTCGAGCAGTCGCTGACGCCGATGTTCAAGGTCATCGGCGCCGGCCGTTATGACAAGCACGATTACTACCCGGCGCAGTGGAGCCCGAAGGCCGGCCTCCTCTTCACCCCCCTTCCCGACCAGACCTTCCGCTTCACCTTCAACCGCGCCTTCAAGTCGCCGACGATCCTGCAGACGCAGTTCTATTTCCCGGACTTCAGCCCGCTCACCCCGACGATCGGCATCGGCGTCATCGGCAACCGCAACGGGCTGGTCATCAAGAACGGCGCGGGCGCGACGGTCAGGACCTACGATCCGATCGTTCCCGAGACGAACACGACGTACGAGGTTGGCTACAAGGGACTCGTGAAGAACGCGCTCTACGTCGACGTCACGACGTATCGCACCTTCTTCAAGAGCTTCATGACCCCGCTGGTGACGATCGCCAACCCGCTGGCGAACACCTTCGTCTATCGCGACGGGACGAAGTTCACGAGCGAGTCGGGGAAGGACCAGCTGGCGCTGACCTACCTCAACCTCGGCCGCGCGCGGATCGACGGCCTCGACATGGGGCTCCGCTACCTGTTCTCGCCGACCGTCGGCGTGTCCGGCTCGACGAGCTGGCAGCACCTGAAGGACATTCAGGTCCAGTCGTCGCTGCCAGCGGCGACGATTGCCGAGGCGACGGCGTTCAATTCGCCGACCTTCAAGTGGGCGGCGGGGATGGATTTTGCCGACATCATGGGCTCGCCGCTCCAGGCGTCGTTCAACGGCCGCCACGTCGCGGGATACAACTTCCGCTCCGGCGTGAACTACGGCCACATTCCGACCTTCACGACCCTCGACATGTCGCTCGGCTACAAGCTGCCGATCGAGGGGACGCGGCTGAACGTCAACGTCCAGAACTTCTTCACCTGCCGCAGCGGACGGGCGGTCCCGAACCAGTACATCGCCAACGGCCGCCAGTCGTTCTATGCCGCCAAGTCGACGTGCGGGTTCGGCA
>DASSZC010000076.1:0-3683 GCA_035702925.1 Gemmatimonadaceae bacterium
GAGGTATGTATCCGGCTTCACGCCTCCGGCAGCACGAATCGCATCGGCGAGCGTCATCCCCGGCTTGAAGCCCTGAGCACCCGCCGACCAGACGTTTCCGTTGACCGCGATTCGGTTACGAACGCGCTCGGCGATCGGGAAGACGCGCACTACATCACCGCCCTCGAGCGCGATAGTCGGCGGCGCGCCATCCTTCAGGACGTCGCTCGTCACGTCGATTACGACGCGGTCGCGCCCCGGCGCGGTCCGCTCCGTGGCCGGGAGAATGCGCTCGATCTGAATCTTTCGCCGCCCGGCTTCAGCGGTGAAGCCGCCCGCCGCGCGAACGATGTCCGCCAGTGTTTCCCCGCTTTTGATCTCGTACGTGGCGGGACGAAGCACCTCGCCGACGACGCGAACGCGGGCACGGTACGGTGGCACGAACACGATGTCGCTGTTGCCAAGCCGCACGTCGTGGGAGGCATCGCCGCGGAGCAGGTAGTCATACACGTCGAGGGTGCTGAGTACCGCGCCACCGCGGCGGATCTCGATCGCGCGCAGCGACCCGTTCGTGGTCGGACCGCCCGCGGCATAAAGCGCGGTCAGAGCGGTTCCCGCGCTCGAGACGCGGTAGCTCCCTGGATTGACGACGTCGCCAACGACGAAGACCTGGTTGCTGCGCAGTCGCGCCACACTCACCGAAAAGCGCGTGGTCGCTCCCGCTCCACGGCGCACACCGGAATAGACGCGGCCGAGGCGAGAGTAGAGAAGGTCCTCGAGCTCGCTCATCGTCAGGTTCGCGACATAGAGCTGCCCGACCTGCGGGATCACTACAAATCCCTCGCGGGTGACGTCGAGTGTGTGCGCGACCTCGACGTCTCCAGTCAGGATCAGGACGAGGCGATCGCCAGGGCCGAGCCGATAGTTCGCGTCGACCGGGCCCGCGGCGTTCGCGTCGAACTGCGAGGTCGCACCCTGAAAGACATTGAGGCCGAAGATCGTGAAGCCGCTGTCCCGCGCTGCACGTTCCTGTTCCGCGCGCGATGTCACGAGGGTATCGCTCGTCGTGTCGCGCGGCGTTCGCCGAAGGGCTGCGGTGTCGAGCACCGCGCCGCCAGTCGCCGGCAAGGTGGAGCGGGGCTGGCCCGACGTGAAGACGGCGTCCGTCGAATCGGTGATCCCAAGCGCCCTCGCCGCATCCAGAACCGCCGCGTTAGGCACCGTGGCGGTCGATGCCGGTCCGGCGTCGACGAGATAGGCGTCGAGCAGATTCTCCGGATACCCCTCCGCCCGCAACCGCGCCCGCACCTGGTCCGGCGTCAGCCCGCTGCTCGTCAGCCGCTGCCGCAGCTGCGCGACGAGGTCGGGACGGGTGCGGAGAAGCTCCTGGGCCTGGGCCGGCGTCGGCCGCTGAGCGAAAACGGGTCGCGCCCCGGCGCACAGAACGGCAGCCGCGAGGAGCGACCCGAGGCGAAATCGGATCATGTCGAACGATTGTGGGAACGTCTCACGGCGGGGGGACCAGCGAGAAATGGTCGCGCAGGGACTCGAACCCCGGACCTCTGCTGTGTGAAAGCAGCGCTCTAACCAGCTGAGCTACGCGACCGCATGTCGGCCGAGCCGACGATCCGACGGTGGCGCTACGTCCGAGCCACCTTAAGACGTACGAACATAACCGCCAGTAACACCGAGCGGTAGCCCACCGGCCTCAAGTACCCGCGTACCATTCATAACCCTGGTCGCTCCAGTAGCCGCCGTTCCGCTCGCGCATGAAGGTGATCCGGGTCAGGTACTTCACGTTCTTGTAGCCGAGCTTAACGGGGGAGTGCAGGCGGGCCGGGGCGCCATAGCCGGGGGAGAGGAAGTGGCCGTCCTTCGCGTAGACGATCATCGTCTGCGGGTGCGTCGCGCTCTCGAGGTCCCAGCTCTCGTGATAGTCGTCGTCGAAGCTGGCGAAGTCGACGTACCGCGCAGCGGGCTTCGCCCCCGCTGCCTGCGCGATCGCCGTCATCGGGACCCCCCAGAAGGTCGCGACCGCGGTCCACCCCTCGACGCAGAAATGATCGACGCGCTGTCGCTGCTGGCGCATGCGCAGCAGGTCGTCGAGCGTCAGGCGGAGCGGGCGCTCGACCTCACCCCCGATGGCGAGCGACCACGGACCGCGCGCCGCGGTGTCCCAGGCCGGCACGGTCTTCGAGACGAAATACATCGGGAACGCGCGGCCCGCGCTCCGCCACTCCGCGCTCGGCGCGTTCATCGATGTATGACGGAGCAGCCAGCGCTCGATCCCCTCGTTCTTCCGTTCCGCGTAGCGGAGGACGCGCTCGCTCCCCTTCGGCCCCTTGCTGTCGCAGGCGGCGAGCAGCGCCGAGCCGATCGCGACGGCGCCGGCCGAAAGGAAGTCGCGACGGCGGATATCGAACACGCTGCGCGCGAGGAGCTCGGGCTCGGCGGCGTCGCGAAGGCGCGCACGCAGCGACTCGACCGCGCGCTCGACGATCGACGTGAAACGCGGGTCGCGGCGGGGATCGGTCATCGGCGTGCCCGCCCCCATCTCGGCAGGAGGTGGTAGAAGGGGCGCGCGTTGCGCGCCTCGGGGGACAGCCGCTCGGCGTAGCCACCGGTAGTCATCGAGCGCAGCGCATACGGGTCGACGGCGAACACCATGAAGATGTGGATCACCGAGAGCGCGACGAGCAGCACCATCGCCACGAAGTGCCACCAGCGCGCCCAGGCGTAGCCGCCGAACAGCGCGGTGAGCGCGCCTAACGATACGGGCTTCCAGATGGCGAGTCCCGTCAGCACGGCGAGGATCCCGGCGATCGGCATGACGAAATACGTCGCGCGCTGCAGCGCGTTGTGCTTCCCCTGGACGGGATGGTCGCGGCGCGTGAAGAGGTAGAAGCGGAGCATCTCCTGCGCGTCGCGCAGCTGGCCTCGTCGCGGGACGAGGTCGCGCCACTCGCCGTGCAGGTAGACAAAGGCGAGGTAGACGAGGCCGTTGACGACGAGCAGCCACATCGCGGCGAAGTGCCAGTTGCGCGCGCCGGCGAGCCAGCCGCCGAACATCATCCAGTGCGGGACGTGGACGCCGTCAGCCGGCCAGCAGCAGAAGGTCTCCCCCTTGCGCGCGAACTTCGGATAGGCGACGAAGATCCGCAGCCCGCTGCCGACCATGATCGTCAGCGCCAGCGCGTTCACCCAATGGGTGACGCGGACGATCCAGTGATGTCGGGGACGACGCTCGGTCATGTCTGCGAAGCCTCGTCGGGAAGCAGCTACGGTCGAGAGATGGAATCTGGCGCCGCGGCTATCGAATGGAAACTGTCGCGCGCTTCATCGAAGAGGAATGCCCGGCGGTCTGGCGCGACTCGCATCAGCCGCGAGTTGTCGGCGCCGCGATCATAGACGATCCAGCGCGGCGACTCCGCGAGGTCGGGATCGTTGTAGAGCAGGCTCAGATGCGGATCGTGATCAGGCTTGTAGCGAACGAAGATGATCGCCTTCCGCGCGGGGAGCTCGTCGATCGCCGACAGGAAGTTGCGCTGATACTCCTTCGCCTCCTCATCCCGGCTGTGATCATCGCCGACCGCCGCCCACGCGAACCATCCGGCGAACAGCGTCAGGCAGAGCGAGATCCCGGCGACGACGGGGACGGGCGAACCGGATCCCCTCAGCAGAGCGGGGGCGCGGGCGAGGGCGTG
>DASSZC010000013.1:0-3013 GCA_035702925.1 Gemmatimonadaceae bacterium
GCTTCGCCGGCGCCGCGGGCTTCTCCGGAATGCTCCGGCCGCCGACGCTCTTCCGCGGTGCGCCGGGACGCGGCTTCTCGTCGAAGCTGACGTCGAGGAAAACGAGATCTCCCGCCTTCTGCTTCGGGCCGCCGGTTCCGCTCTTCGGCTCGACCGCGGGGTCGATCGCCTTCATCCGGTCGATCGTCGCGCGCGCCTCGGCGGCGCGCCCCACGTGCGCGAACTTCTCGTACAGCACCTGCAGCTGTTCGAGCGCTTCGCCGTTGCGCTGCTTCTTCGCCAGCTGCTCGGCGAGCATCAGGCGGATGTCGTCCTGATCGGGGCAGAGATCGGCGAATTCCTTCAGCGCGCGGAACGCCTCATCGAGCTTGCCCGCCTTCTGCATGCGGTCGGCGTACTCGAGGTAGTTCTGCTTCGCGTCGCTCGAGAATCCCTTCTTCGCGCTGATGCGTCCGAGCTTGTAGTAGATCGAGGCGCGGCCGGGCGAGGTGCGGAGAATCTTGTTGCAGAGGGCGATGGCGTTGTTGAAGAACCCGCCCTCGGCGTAGAGGTCGACCGCCTTTTCGTAGTACTCGACCGCCTGCCCGACGTCGCCGTGGCGGACCATCAGGTCGCCGACCCGGTTGTACAGCGCGACGTCCGCGTCCTCCTCGTGGCCGCTGAGCTGCCCGAGCAGGTCGACATAGACGGCGAGCGCCTTGTCGAACTGCTTCTTCTGCTCCAGCTCAGCTGCTTTTTTCTTGAGCTTCGCGACGTTGGACATCAGCGCGGGGAAAGCGGCGGGAGCCGGGCAAAGCGGGAGGCACAGCAGGGACCGCCGGGGCCCCGGCGTATCCTACCTAACTTACCGGTAAGTCATGGGGGTGACAAGCTTTGCCCCTTATCCACGACCCAGTGCACCGTCGGTCACCAAACCAGTAAGGAAGCTCTCGCGCATCCTCCACCGCATGGAGGGCCAAATCTGCCGAAAATCCCGGCGCGAGCTGTCCGGTTTCCTCCGCCAACGCCAAGGCGGCCGCGCCATTGACCGTCGCCGCCAGCAGCGACTCCGCCACGCTGAGGTGCAGCTGGCTCACCCCGAGGGTGAGGAGGAGCGGAAAGTTCAGCGTGGGAGAGGTCCCGGGATTGAAATCGGTCGCCAGCGCGACCGCCGCCCCGCCGGCGATCAACGCGCGGGCCGGTGCCTGCCTCGTCTTGCCGAGGAAGGTCATCGTCGCCGGCAGGAGCGTAGCGACGGTTCCGGCGCGGGCGAGCGCCTCGACGCCAGCCTCGGAGATCGCCGCGAGATGATCCGCCGACGTCGCCCCGATCTCGGCGGCCAGCTCCGCCCCGCCACTCGCTTCGAGCTCGTCGGCGTGCAGCTTCAGCAGCAAGCCGTGCGCTCGCGCCGCCTCGAGAATGCGACGCGATTCCGCGACGGTGTAGACTCCCGGCTCGCAGAAGACGTCGGCGAAGCGCGCCAGCCCGGCGCCGGCGACGCGCGGGATCATCTCGTCGATGACCAGCCGGATGTACTCCTCGCGCCGCGCCGCCGTCTCGCGATGCTCGAGCGGGATCTCGTGCGCGCCGAGGAAGGTCGGAACGAGGCGCATCGGCAGCTCGGCGCGGAGCCGCTGGATCGCCCGCAGCGCCTTGATCTCATCGTCGACGGTGAGCCCGTATCCCGACTTCACTTCGACCGTCGTCACTCCACTCGACGCGAGCCGGCGCAGGCGCGGGATCGCGAGCGCGACGAGCTCCTCTTCGCTGCGCGCGCGCAGGTCGCGCACCGACGCGTGGATTCCCCCGCCCCGCCGCGCGATCTCCATGTACCCGACGCCAGCGGCGCGCAGCTCCTGCTCATCGTAGCGCGGGCGCCCGAAGATCGCGTGGGTGTGCGAATCGACGAAGCCCGGGGTGAGCACACCGCCGCCGCAGTCGACGATCGCCGCCTCGCGATTCGCCGCGACCAGCTCCCGCTCCGCGCCTAACGCTGCGATGCGGCCGTCGACGGCGAGGACCGCGGTCCGCTCGCGGATCGCGGCGTCGGCCATCTCGGCGCCGCGGCGCGCGCGGGCCGGTCCCGCGCAGGTGACGACCTGCCGCGCATTGACGAAGAGAAGCTTGTCGCGCGCGGGGGACGCCCCTGCCGTCACGCCATCACGTCGCGGACGCGCGACACGAGCCGGAGCGGCGCCTGCGCCTCGCCGCGGCAGGCGTAGTAGCAGGCGTTGCAGTCGATCGGCTTGTAGCGCTTGAACTCGGACCAGTGGAAGTCGGTCGGGAAGTCGGGGCAGCGCTTGACGTGGCCCGTCGGGCTGATGTGCACCGTGCGAAGCCCGGCGTGGCAGGGATCGGTGAGCTCGCGCCGCGCGTACTTCGGGATCTGCTCGAGGTAGTAGTCCGAGTTGACGATCAGCCCGCGCTTCCTGCGCTTGATCTCCAGCAGCTGGGCGATGATGTCATCGAGCTCGCGCATCTGTTCCGGCCGGAGCAGGTGCGCCTGGTTGCCGTTCTTCGAGTCGGTGTAGACGCTGAAGTTCACGCCGGCACCGATCTCCTTCGCCCGTTCGACGATCGGCAGGATCTGGTCGAGGTTGTCGTCCTTGATGACCGTGTTGAAGCGCACGTTGTCGATGCCGCGCTCGCGCAGCACGGGCACCACGCGCATCAGCTTCTCCGTCAGCCCCGGAATTCCGCGCGCGACGTCGTGGCGTCCGTCGAGGTAGTCCAGCGAGATGTTGAACTGGTTGATCCCGGCGTCCCAGAGCGACTGCGCCCGCTCGGGGGTGAGCATCGCGCCATGGGTGATCATCGAGATGTACTTCACCCGCACCGCGCCATTCACCGTCCGCACGATGTCCTCGAGATCCTTGCGCAGCGTCGGCTCGCCACCGGTGAAGGTGATGATCATCGGGTTGAAGAAGCGCGCGGCATCGGCGAAGCTCTTCAGCTCGTGCTCCTTCGCTTCGGCGGGGGTCTTCCAGTAATCGCAGAAGCCGCACTTCGCGTTGCAGCGCAGCGTCACCTCGAA
>DASSZC010000327.1:0-4601 GCA_035702925.1 Gemmatimonadaceae bacterium
GGCGGAGCGCGGGTTTCGGGGCGCGGAGGCTGATCGTCTTCCGTGGGAGTGGGCTGATCGTCTTTCATGCGAAACGAAGTTCCGCGCCCTCACGAGCCATGCACCCCGACGACAGTTCGATCGACGCCCATGTTGCGAGGCTCGTCGGCCCGGCGCGAAACGCGACGGGGCCCCGCGGAATGCTTCGCGACAGCGACGACGATTACTCGGGGCGGCGGCTCTGGATGCTCGCGCAGGCGTCAGAGGTAGTCGACGCGTTCGCGGCGGCAGGCGCGGCGGTCTCCCAAGGAGAGATCGTCGAGATCACCGATCGCGGCATCGCGCGCGTCGAAGCTCCCGGACTGTTGTCGGACTCCGGCTACTACAACTCCGCGGATGCTCCAGTGCAGTGGGGCTGCACCCGCGAGCCAGGCGAGCGATGGAGGGACTACGTCTCGCGCTGCGCCCAGACGTTCATGGCGCCGGTACGAGCGATGGAGCTCGAGGTGCTGCTGGGACGCGAGGGCGACTTTCGTGTCGACCTCGGGTTCGTGACGGAAGACGAGCCCTCGCTCTTCGAGCTCCCCGGGTACCTGCGCACCGCGCTTCGGGCGGAGCCTGATTCGAGCACCATGTACGGCCTGACGCGAGTGCGATGGGGTCGGAACACCGACAACCGGCGCGTCGCCGCGGCCGGCGCGGTGGCGGGCGCTTTCTACGGGGGCGCGCCCACTCGCTCGATCGGTGCGCTTCCGACGGAGGCGCGCTACGCATTCGTCGACGGCGGCGCCAAGGATCTCGCGGCTCTCGCCCGCCTGGCACATCTCGAGGCCCTCCGCATTTGGCGCCCGACATCGAAGACGCTTGAAGCGCTCCCCGAAATGCCGGCGCTCCGTGTCCTCGAGCTGGAAGACGCTCGCGCGACATCGCTCGATCCGTTAGCGAGGCACCGGGACCTCGAGATCGTATACTGCGCGGGGCGTCCGGCGCTCACCGACGTCTCTGCGCTCGAGGCGCTGCCACGACTCTGGCATCTCGACATCAGGCTGCCCGGGCTGCACGACCTCGCGCCGCTCGGCAATCTCGATCGCCTGAAGGTTCTGTGCATAGCCGGTGAAAAAGCGCGGGTCGATTCCCTCGCGCCACTCGCCGCGCTGCATGACCTGCGCCGATTTTCGCTCTGGGGAGTCGCTGTCGGCGACGAGTCGCTTCGCCCGTTGACCGGCCTGTCGAAGCTCCTGTTCCTGGAGATTCAGACAAGCCGATTCAAGCTCGACGAGTTCGCCGCGCTCGCCGCAGCGCTTCCGCATGCGGCGGGACCACATCGCTCGCCGTGGATGTTCAGCGGGGTGATGGCGCAGATCAGTCGCTGCAAGGAGTGCGGCGCTGCGGGTGGCTACAGCACGCTCGGGAAGCCGAGCCGTTCGTTTTGCTTCCACTGCGACGCCACGAAGATCGCGCAGCATGTCGCTCGCTGGGAGATCCTCGTATCCGCGGCGCGCGCGCGAGGGCCGGCTTCGCACTGATTCGGCTCGTCGCGTTGTAGATTGGAGTCATGATTGCTACGTCCCACACCCGCATCAAGATCTGCTGCATGGCGAGCATCGCCGAGGCGGCGCTGGCGCTCGACGCCGGCGCCGACGCGTTAGGCTTCGTCATGCGGATGCCGAGCGGGCCGGGCCCGATCGCCGAAGAGCTCGCGCGCGAGATCATCGCGACGGTGCCAAAGGGGGTGCCGACCTTCATGCTGTCGAGCGAGATCGAGGCGAAGCCGATCGCCGCGCAGCTGCGCACCACCGGCGCGAACACGGTCCAGATCGTGGACTACGTGACCCCCGGCACTCGGCAGCGGCTCCGCGACGCGATGCCGGAGCTTCGCATCGTCCAGGTCGTCCACGTCACCGGGCCGGAGTCGGTGGACGAAGCATACATCGCCTCGCAGACGAGCGACATGATCCTCCTCGACTCGGGGAACCCGACCGCGAAGATCAAGGAGCTCGGCGGCACGGGGCGCGTCCACGACTGGACGGTGAGCAAGGAAATCCGCGAAGCGATAGACGTCCCGCTCTGGTTGGCCGGTGGACTGCGCGCGGACAACGTTCGCGAGGCGATCCAGGCTGTGCGTCCGTACGGCGTCGACGTCTGCAGCGGAGTGCGGACGGCGGGACCGCTGGATGGGGGGAAGGTACGGGCGTTCGTGGCGTCGGTGCGCGGCGCGGGCGCCGTCGCCTAACGGTGGGACGATCGACCGCGATTTCTTGACTCGGTGACGGTGCTCCGGATCTGTCACTCAGCCGGGCGGGGTCGTAACAGTTGGAACAACGATTACACGGATAAAATCTGATTGTACGGATCGCTCCATGTGGCGAGCGGGGCTCCGCGCGCCGGGTCAGTTTTCGCAGGATGCTGATTGGGGCAAGCAGGGCGAGACCATCTCCCCCTCCTTGCCCCAAGTCGTTCAGCTCTGACGCGACGCTCTCACCCGAACACGGAGCGATCCGTGCAATCAGATGTGATCCGTGTAATCGCAGTTCAAACCGTTAAGACTCTCCATGCGATACTGGCCAGTCACGTCGCCGCGAGCTCAGCCCGTAAAGCCCGCCGTCATCTCCCCTCCAACCGCAGTCGCAGCTCCGTGAACTCCGCCTGCAGCTCTGCCCGCCCCTCCTGCTTCGCCACCCGGTCGAGCGCCCACTTCGGGAGGAACGCGCGGTCGGTGCACTCGAGCACCGCGGCCAGCTCCTGCAGTCGGCGCTCGAGACCCTGCGTCGAGGGAAGGAAGTCGGCGACCACTTCGGCAAGCGCTTCTTTCGTGATTCGGTCGGCGCCGCCTAACCGCGACATTCGCAGCGCGCGGCCGATCATCCCCTCGACGTCGGAGCCGGAGAGCGATCCCACCTGCTTCATCGCCGGGACGTCCTCGGGAGCGAGCTTCGCGCCGAGCTTCCGCGCCATCGCGACGGCCATCGACTTCAGCTCGGACTCGTCGTTCGGGTAGAAGAGGGGGATGTGGACCTCCGCCCTCCCCTGCCGCTTGAGGTCCACCGGCAACAGATCGGGACGCGCGGTGAGCAGCGCCCAGATGATGCGGCCGCGATAGCGGGTGTCCCCCATCTGCGTCGCGACCATCGCGAAGGTGCGGCTTCCCGTCGGGTCGTTCTCCTGGTCTCGATCGCCGAGCATCGCGTCAGCTTCGTCGATCACCACGAGCACGGGGCCCATCGAGCGCAGGACAGTGAGCACCCGCTCGAGGTTCCCCTCCGTCTCGCCGACGTACTTCGAGCGGAAGTTGCGCAACATCAGGCAGGGGACGCCGAACTCGCCGGCCGCGCACTGCATGAGGAAGCTCTTCCCCGTTCCGACGGGGCCGCAGATGAGGTAGCCCATCGGCAGGCAGTCGAGCCCTCCGGTGGCGAGGAGCTTCGAGTCTTCGCGCAGCCGGCCCTTCGCCGCGTCGAGGCCGACCACCGTGTCGAGTCCCCATTTCGGCTCGATGAACTCGACCAGTCCCTGGCACTGCTTCTCGAGCAGCTCCTTCTTGATCGCCGTCAGGCGCGCGTCGTCGAGTGGCGCGCCGCCACGGAGCGAGGGAAGCGAGAGCGCGCGCAGGTTGCCTAACGACAGCCCGGCGGTGAGCGTCGCGAGGCGATCGGGGGCAGGCAGCGCGCCGTTCGCGCCGTCAGGCACGAGGGCCCAGAGGTAGCGCTCGCGCTCCGCGATATCGGGCATCGGCACCTCCACCGACACGACATGCGGGTGCCCGACGATGCGGTCGCTGATGTCGCCGCGCCGCTCGTCGATGAGCACGATCGCGACGTCCATCGACTTGAGGTGCGGGCTCTGCGCCCAGTTGAGCAGGGTGACCAGCATCCCGCTCGCCTGGTAGCTGAGTCGTCCCGGCTCTCCCGCCGGGAAGAGGAACGAGGCCTGGTCGATGATCAGCGCGACACTCGGCCGGGTCTCGGCGGGGCGCAGGATGAGCCGGCGGAAGAGCGCATCCATCGCCGCGAACACCTGCGCCGGCTCGGCGCCGACCTCGTCGCGACCGACGCGTTCCTGCGCGGCGACGGGGACCATCCCCTGCAGCCGCTTCGCGTTCGTCCCGGCGAAGGGCATCAGCCCGCGGGCGAGGTCGTAGTGCATCACCAGCTCGTAGCGGCCGAACATCTGTTCGGCGAGGAACGCATTGAGCTGGCCATAGCGCGACGGCGTTCCGCCGAGAGCGACGAAGTCGTTGGTGTTGCCATGCAGCAGGAACACAGTCGCCGTCCCGCTGGCCAGGCTCTCGACCATGCGCGACGCCCAGACCGGCGCCCAGTTCGGGAGCGCGCCGACGGCGTGGGGGGCCGCGAGGCCGGATGCGGGCGCGGTGGTCGGCTCGGTCATCGAGGGGCGGTCGGGAGGGGTCGCTGCCTAACGGAAGGAGATATCACGAGGTGACTATAAAGGATTTGGCACCAATTGGACGAGGGTTCTGAGCAGCAGGTCGACAGATCTCGCCTTCCAGCACCAGGCGGTCAGGCCTCGGCGAGTAGACGTTCCGCCGTTACCAAAATTCCTCCGTGCGCTCCGTGGCTCCTGTAGACATTCTCGCTCTCAGATCCGCAACTGCAAACGCTGTT
>DASSZC010000149.1:0-5293 GCA_035702925.1 Gemmatimonadaceae bacterium
CGCGCTGGAACAGGATGGTGACCCAGCCAAGCGCGATCAGCGGCCATGTCAGGAGCGAGAGGTAGAGTCCGAAAGCGACGAAGGATCCCACCGAGATCGTTCCCCGCGCGGCGAGGACCCCGCCGAAACCGAGGACGATCAGCGTCCCGAGCCCGGCGAGCAGCCCGTACGAGGGCTGCATCGCTCCGTAGAGCCGCGCGAGTCCGAGGTTCCGCTCCATGTACTCCGCGCTCATCTCCCGGAAGCGGCCGATCTCGGCCGCTTCCTGGCGGTAGGCGCGCACGACCCGCACTCCCGAGAGGTTTTCCTGGGCCAGCGTCGTCACCTTTCCGAAATGCGCCTGCACCTCCTCGAACCGGTCGTGGATCATGTTCCCGAGCTTGAGGGTAAGCACCGGGAGGGCAAGCATCGGCAACAGGGCGAGCGCGGTCAGGCGATGATCGATCCGCAGCATGTAATAGAGCGCGAACGCCCCGCCGAAGATCGTGCTGACGAGGTACATGATCGCCGGCCCGGCGGTCATGCGGACGGCGCTCAGGTCGTTGGTCAGGCGCGCCATGATCTCGCCGGTTCGCATCCTGGCGTAGAAGCCGGAGTCCAGTCGCTCGAGATGGGCGTACAGGTCGTTGCGGAGGTCGTATTCGACGCGCCGGCTGATCCCATTCATCATTTCGCGCATGCCGTAGCGCGCGGCTCCCCCGGCGAGGGCGAGGCCGATCATCCACCACCCGAGCGTCCATACCCGGCCGATGGGGGCGCCGGCACGCATCGCCTCGATCGCGTCACCGAGAAGCCGCGGGACGACGCTCGTCAGGGCCGTGGAGAGGACGACCAGGAAGAGCCCGAACGATAGTGACCCACGATACGGCCGGAAGTACGGAATCAGGCGCTTAAGTACCTTCATGGGTGGCACATGGCTTGCGCTTTAAGCAGGGTCAGACCCCATATTCCAGTGCGACACATGGAGTGCACGGCACCGCGCAGGCTCCACGCTTTTCTTCCCGAGGAATGACACGATGACCACGAAGTATATCCGCTCCTTCATCCCGGTGCTCGCCCTCGCCTTCGCGGCGGGAGCATGCTCGACGAAGGACAAGACGAGCGATTCGCTCGCCGTCGATACGTCGCTCAACCGCGACCTCGCCCTGGCGAACCGCGACAGCGCGGCGCAGCCGCAGCTGCAGGACGTCCCGAGCGGGACGGCCAACACCTCGACGCGCACGGGCTCGAACGCGGGCACCGGTGCGACGCGCACGACGACGACGAAGACGACGACGACCACGAAGCCGAGGACCACCACGCCGTCGACGACCTCGAGCGGCAACAAGGTCACCACCGGCACTGGCGGCGGCGGTGCGGTCGGGACGCTGCCGAGCGGCACGACGCTCTACCTCGCATCGAACGCGAAGATCTGCACGAACACGAACAAGGTCGGCGACACCTTCACGGCGACGCTGAACAACGCGGTCAGCTCGGGCGGCGTCACGATCCCGGCCGGCTCGCAGGTCAAGCTCGAAGTCACCTCGCTCAAGCGCAGCGAGAACGCGAACGACAACATCGTCATGGGCTTCCGCGTCGTGTCCGTCAACGTCCGCGGCACCTCGTACCCGCTCGACGGCACCGTCTCCGCGGCCAGCTCCATCGAGAAGGTCCGTAACCAGTCCAAGGGCAAGGACGTCCAGAAGGTCGCGACGGGCGCGGTCCTCGGCGCCATCGCCGGCCAGGTCATCGGCAAGAACACCAAGGGCACGGTCATCGGCGCCGCCGCCGGTGCGGCCGCCGGTACCGCCGCCGCCGCGGCGACCGCGAACTACGAAGGCTGCCTCCCGAGCGGCGGCGCGCTGAGCGTCACCACGACGTCGTCGACGCAGATCAAGATCTGAGACCGAGCGGTAAGCGGTAAGCTGCAAGCTGTAAGCAACACCGTTAGGCGAATGCGGGGCCGAGACATCGTCTCGGCCCCGCATTCGTTCATGCGCCGTCGAAGTTCCGCCGTCGCTCCCTGCTTTCCGCTTACAGCTTACAGCCGACGTTCAGTAGCCCGCCGCCGCCCCCGACGCGCGCGGATCGACGAACCCTTCCCATCCGCCCTTCACCCGCATCACCGCATGCGCCTGGGCGACGCCGCCGACTGGTGCCATCCCGTAGCCCATCGCGGTGAGCGAATCGAGGGCGGACTGAAAGAGGCCGCCGCGCTCGAAGCGCAGTGAATCGGGGAGCGCCTGGTGATGGACGCGTGGGGCGCTCATCGCGTCGGCGAGCGTCATCCGGTTGTCGATGACGTTGAGGATGATCTGCGAGGTCGCCGTGATGATGCGCGGGCCCCCGCGAGCGCCGACGACGAGCAGCAGGTCCCCCGACGGGTCGAGCACCACCGTCGGCGACATCGCGCTCAGCGGGCGCTTCCCCGGCTGCACCGCGTTCGCCTCCCCCTGCACGAGCCCGAACTGGTTCGGCGTCCCCGGCTGCGCCGCGAAGTCGTCCATCTCGTTGTTCAGGAAGAAGCCGGCGCCACGCACCCACACCCCGCTCCCGAACAAGCCATTCAACGTCGTCGTCGTCGCGACCGCGTTCCCGCTCGAGTCGACGACGGAGTAATGCGTCGTCTCGTTCCCCTCGCGCAGCGTCCGCAGCTTCGTCTCGATCACCGCGGTCGGCGTTGCACGATGATCGCCGATCGTCGCCGCGACCGAGCGCGCGTACGCCTTGCTCGTCAGCTTCGCCGTCGGCACCGGCGCGAACGCCGGATCAGCCAGCGCTTCGTTGCGATCGACGAAGGCGCGCTGGTACGCGGAGCCGAGCACATGGAAGTATTCCGCGCTCCCGAACGGCGGAAGCATCGGCACCGTCTCGAGGATGTTCATCGTCTCGGTGACCGTCACCCCGCCCGACGACGACGGCGGCATCGTGAACAGGGTGTAGCCCCGGTACGTCGAACGGATCGCGTCGCGCCAGACCGGCTTGTAGCGGCGCATGTCCTCGACCGTTATGATCCCGCCCCCGCGCCGCATCTCGGCGGCGAGCGAGTCGGCCACCGCCCCGCGATAGAAGCCGTTGGCCCCCTTCGACGCGATCGCGCGCAGGGTGCGCGCGAGGTCGGGCTGCCGAAGCGTCGCGCCGGGGCGGAGTGGCGCTCCGCCCGGGAGAAACACCACGCCCCCGGCGAACTTTCCGATCAGGTCGCCGTCGCGCGTCAACGAATGCGCGAGCGCGCTGTCGACCGTGAACCCATCCTCGGCGAGCCGGATCGCCGGCGCCATCACCTCGTCGAGGGAGAGGACGCCGAAGCGCTTCTGCGCCGCGACCAGCCCGGCGACCGCGCCCGGAACCCCCGACGCGAGATGTCCGACGAGGCTCTTGTCGGTGAGCTTTCCCGCCGAGTCGATGTACATGTTGCGCGTCGCGGCGAGCGGCGCGACCTCGCGATAGTCGAGCGCCGCGGTGCGGCCGTCGGCCATCCTGATCACCATGTAGCCGCCCCCGCCAAGATTCCCCGCCTCGGGGTACGTCACGGCGAGCGCGAACCCTACCGCGACAGCGGCGTCCACCGCGTTCCCGCCGCGCTTCATGATCTCGACCCCCGCGGCACTCGCCCTCGCCTCGTTCGACGACACCATCCCGTGCTCGGCGAACGATGCCTTCGCCCCCGCGCGAAATGGCCAATCGGCGGGGAACGTCGGCGTGACGCGTGCCGGGATCGCCGGTCCCGCGGCGCCGAGCGGCCGCGCGTTAGGCTTCGGATGGCAGGCGGCAGCGAGTACGACCGCGAGGACGGCGAGTCTGGAGTTGCGCATGTGCGATTGTCAGAGGGCCGGCGAGCCGCGAGCCCGCCAGGGAGAAGGCGGGCTACCGGCCGCCGAGGCCGAACTTGATGCCGAGCCGCGTCGTCTGCTGCTGGTACTGCCGCCGGTCGCCGCCGCTCAGCCCCTTGCTCTCGTGGAGCGCGACCCCGTACTCCTGCACGAGGAACGCTTCGCTGCGTCCCCCGAAGCCGTAGCCGAAGCCGTAGCCGATCCCGATCCGTGGATCGATGTTGCGCGTCGGCGGCAGCGGCTGGCCGCCGCGGTCGGCGGTGAACTTCTCGAACGCGATCACCCCGGCGTTGATCACCACGAGCTGGTGGAACCCGGGCGACCCGCCGCCGCCGACGCTGAACTGTCCACCGAAGGTGTAGACGTTCACATGTGCGTCGCAGCAGCCGTTCGGGATCGAACCCGTCGCCGCCTGCGCGCTGTCGACGTAGAGCATCGGGACGTGTGCGTAGGATGCCGTGAGCCCGAACGCACTCCCCGGGCTGAGCGCGAACTCGAGCGACCCCGCGTACTCGATGGTCTGCGAGAACCCCCACGCGGTCCGGGTCGACCCGTCGAAGATGTCCTGCATGTTGAACAGCCCGACCGACGCGCCGACCAGGACCGACGGGTCGCGCCTGAGGCCACCCTGCGGGACCTTGAGGATCTGCGCGTGCGCTTCCGGCGCGAGCAGGGCGAACAGGGCGAAGAGCGCGATACGACGCACGCGAGTTCCTCCATCGAGTAACTTGTCCATGACCAGCCGCAGCCCGTAAGTTAGCGGCCGCTCCGGAGGGCCGACAGCAGAGGCCCGCGCGGCGCGAGCCATCGACATCGCCTCCTTCCCCGCCGCCGTGCTCGATCCGCGGATCACCGAACATCGCAATCCGCGCTCCGCGGACATCGATCTCGCATCGCCACTCGAGATCGTCGAGATCATCAACGCCGAGGACCGCACGGTCGCCGACGCGGTCGCGACGCAGAAGCGGGAGGTTGCCGCGGCGATCGCCATCGCCGAAGACTGCTTCCGCCGCGGCGGGCGCCTCGTCTACGCCGGCGCGGGCACCTCGGGACGGCTCGGGGTCCTCGATGCCTCCGAATGCCCGCCCACCTTCGGCGTCGACTTCGACATGGTCGTCGGATTGATCGCCGGCGGATACGATGCGCTCCTCCGCGCGCAGGAGGGCGCCGAGGACAGCCCCGAGGGTGGGGCGCGCGACATCGATGCCCTCGCCCTCGGTGAGCGCGACTTCCTCATCGGCATCGCCGCGTCGGGCGGGACCCCCTACGTCCGAGGCGCGCTCACCCGCGCCCGCGAGCTCGGCGCGCGCACGGCGATCGTCGCCTGCACACCGCCCCCCGCCGCGGTGCGCGAGGTCGCCGACCTCGTGATCGTCCCGATCACCGGCCCCGAGGTCGTCACCGGCTCGACACGCATGAAGGCCGGGACCGCGACGAAGCTCGTGCTCAACATGATCACCACCGGCGCGATGATCCGCATC
>DASSZC010000541.1:0-2560 GCA_035702925.1 Gemmatimonadaceae bacterium
GATGGGACGACCCCACGCGCACCCTACCATCCGCGGCATGAACCTCGACGAATGGGTCGAAACAGCTCCCTCGCCGCTTCGTGAGTCACCGCTGTGGAAGGTGCGGGTATACCAGATCGGCACCTACGTGGCGCGCCTCGCCGGGCAGGACGCCACCGCGCTGGAACGCCATCCGCGATTCGCGGAGACCGTATCACAGCTCGTAAAGTCGGCGGGCTCGGTCCCGGCGACTGTCTCCGAGGGCTACTCCCGCCAGTCGCGCCGGGAGCGGATCAAGTACTACGAATACGCGCTCGGCTGCGCCCGCGAGGCGTCGACCTGGTACTCGAACGCCGCCGACACCCTGCCCCCTGAAATGGTCGAGGACCGCCTAACGCTTCTCGCCCGCGCCTGCCAGCTGCTGCTCAAGATGATCCAGAACGAACGCAAGGGCAAAGGCCGCGACTTCCCGAGGGAACTCCCTTGATACGAGGCTGCCTCCTGGCCCCGGCTACTGCCTTCTGCCCCCTGCCTCATGACCCTGCAGCATGTCCCAGTGGCCGTGCAGCCTGCCGTGTTGCCTTCATGGCCGTTGCAGTAACGAAATCGCCCGCGCGTCTCACCCCGCCCGCCGTCCGACCCCCTTCGCCAACGCGACGATGCGTTCCACCTGGTCCGCCTGCGTCAGGTACGTCGTGTCGATCAGGATCGCGTCCCTCGCCTGCACCGTCTGGGTGGAGTCGCGGGCGTCGCGCTGGACCAGGCGCTCGGTCTCTTCGGCGATCTCGGCGTCAGTCGGGCGCCGCGACAGCCGCTGGACGAGCCGGCGCTTCGCCCGCTCCCATGGATCGGCGACGAGGAAGATCTTGAGCTGCGCGTCGGGGAAGACGACGGTCCCGATGTCGCGGCCGTCGACGACGACGTCGCTCCCGGCGGCGGCCCGGCGGACTTCGGCGTTCACCCAGTCGCGGACACCGGGCATCCGCGCGGTGCGCGACACCTCGCGCGTCACCTCGCCCCCCCGAATCTCGCCGTCGGCCGGTTCACCGCGGATGAGGGGGATGAAGCCGGTCTCGGTCGGCCGGAGCGACACCTGCCGCGCGACGGCGAGCACCGATGGTTCCGACCATTCGTCGGGGGCGCCGCCCGCGCGAAGACGCGCCGCGGTCACTGCCCGATAGAGCGATCCTGAGTCGACGTGGCGGAAGCCGAGCTTCTGCGCCACCCACTGCGCGGTGGATGACTTCCCCGAAGCGGCGGGACCGTCGATGGCGACGACGATCTTCCGGTTCGGGTCGGTCACAGCGGGGACGTAGGGAGGATTCGGCTCGTGCATGGCAACAATCTACGCGGAGCGCGGCGGTTTGCCGTGGCTCCCCTCGCCCCCGCGCGCGTGACCGGTGACGCCTTCCAGCAACGCCCAGAATCCGGGGAAGGAGACGATCGCGCACTCGGGGTCATCGACGGTGATCGCGTTCCCCGGGATCGCGCCGAGGATGGCGAACGCCATCGCCAGGCGATGGTCGCCATGCGTGGTCACGCGGCCGCGCAGCGGCCGGTCGCTGCCCGTGACGCGCAGGCCGTCGGGCAGCTCCTCGGCGTCGGCGCCTAACGTTCGGAGGTTGGCGACGACCGTCGCGATCCGGTCGCTTTCCTTCACGCGGAGCTCGGCGGCGCCCCTGATCTCCGTCGTGCCGGCGGCGCGGGCGGCGACACAGGCGAGCAGGGGAAGCTCGTCGATCATCGACGGGATTTCCGCGCCCTCGGCGACGGTCGCGCGCAACATCCCCGCGCTGGCGGTGGCGACGATCGTTCCAACCGGCTCCCCGCCCTGGTCGTGCTCCCCCTCGAAACGCACGTCAGCGCCCATTCGCCGGAGCGCGGCGAAGAAGCCGGTGCGTGTCGGGTTCAGGCCCACGCCGCGCAGGTGGAGTGCTCCACGATCGGCGAGAACCGCGAGCGCGGCGAAGAACGCCGCCGAGGACGGATCGCCCGGGATCTCGATGTCGAGCGGGCGCAGCGCGTCGGTCGCTGCGATCTTCACCGCGCCACCTTCCGCGGTCACCGAGACGCCAGCCGCGCGCAGCATGCGCTCGCTGTGGTCGCGCGACGGATCCGGCTCGCGCACCGTCGCCTCGACCCCGCCGACCAGCGCGGCGAGCAGGATCGCGCTCTTCACCTGCGCGCTCGACTTCTCGTTCACCCAGTCGATCGGGCGCAGCGTCCCGCCGCGGACTGTCATCGGAAGGCCGTCGCCCGTGAGTGTCACGCGCGCCCCCATCTCCTCGAGAGGGCGCGCGATGCGCCGCATTGGCCGGCGGGACAGGCTCGCATCGCCGACGAACACCGACTCGAACGGATAGCCCGCGCACACCCCGGCCATCAGCCGCGTCGTCGTCCCGCTGTTTCCGCAGTCGAGGGGCGCGCTCGGGGCGCGAAGCCCGCGCAGCCCGCCGCCGTTGACGCGCATCCCGGTATCCAGCTCGGGGATCCCCGCGCCTAACGCGCGGAGCACCCGCGCGGTCGAGTGGACATCGGCGCTCTGCAGCACCCCGCGCAACCGCGACTCACCGCTCGCCAG
>DASSZC010000138.1:0-7694 GCA_035702925.1 Gemmatimonadaceae bacterium
TGGGGACGGCGACTGTCGGCCCGCTCATGTGGTCGATGAGTGTCTCCCTCGGCTCCGGTCTGGTGCTCGGGGTGCTGCTTCCGTTCCGGCGACGAGTGCCCGCTGCCGCGCCAGTGGGCCGGATGCCGTGGGCGATCCTCGTTGCGGCGACGGCGATCCCCTTCACCCTGCAGGCCGTGGCGCTCCAGTTCGCGCTGCAGCGCGCGCAGGGTGGCTACGTGATGGCGCTCAGCTCGATGAGCACCCTGATCGCCACCGCGCTGGCGGTGCTGCTCTACGGTGAGCCAGACGCCGCGACCCGCATCCCCGGCGCGGTGCTCGTCGCCGCCGGGGCCGCGCTCATTGCGTTAGGCGCCTGAACAGCCGGCCGGCGCCTAACGGCCTGCCAGCGCCGCCGCCGGAAGCAGCGTCGCCGCCCGGTTCCAGTATTCCGGCTCGGTGAGTCCGAGCTCGCGCTTGATCGTCACGTCGCGGCGCAGCGCGTTCCGTTCCCGCAGGAGCGCCGCCGCCCCGCGCCAACCGTGATTGCCCGGCATCGGGATCGGCGGGATCGGCCAGTCGCTGCCGTGGACGAGCTTCGACCGCACCTCCGCGTCGTCGAGTATCCTGCGATACGCATAGGCGCGCGTCGGCAGGTTCAGCGCCGAGGTGTCGCCGTAGAAGCGTTCGTGCTCCTTGGCCATGCGGACGAAGGTGTCGACGAAGCACTGCTCGCCCGGCGCGGATCGCGTCCCGCAGTGCGCGGCGATCACCGTGACCCCACGCTCGAGGGCGGGGACGAGCAGGGCGGGATCGGCGACGGTGATGTCGATGTTAGGCAGCGTCTTCTCCCCGCCGGTGTGGGCGAGGAGCGGGATGCCGAGATGCGCGAGCGCTTCGTAGAAGGGGAAGCAGCGCGGATCGGCGGGATTCATCCCCTGGGTGATCGGGAGCCACTTCAGCAGCACGGCGCCAGCGGCCGCGCATCGCTCCAGCTCCGCGACCGCGTCACGCCGGTACGGGTGCACCGAGGCTCCGAACAGCATCTTCGGGTGACCCCTGACCAGCTCGATCACGTAGTCGTTCTCGACGTGCAGGTGCGTCCGGGGGTCGTCCAGCCGTCCGTCGTCACCATAGACTGCGTCGAATGCGAGGATGACCGCGGCATCGACCTCGCGCGCACCCTCGAGCTCCGCCGCCAGCGCGGCGACCAGTGCGCGCTCGGTCTCGCCGTCCGCCCCCTTCATCCCGAGCCGCCAGCGCAGGTAGCGAAACGATGGCCGGCCGAGGAGGGCCCGCGAGGTGCGGCCATTCGCGGGGAGGAAGGCGTTCACGTGGACGTGACAATCGACGAGCATGGCGACTCCCGCGGGGATGGAACGTCAAAGCTGAGGGCGACGGATGAGACCCGCGATCCGCCATCTGACGTAGGACCATGCCCGATCGTCTCTGGTAACGCGGCGCACACTCGTCATCCCGCCTTGAACCGCCCCCTGTCGCGGGGCCATCTTTCCCTCGTGAGCACATTCCATCATCCCGACTTCAGCGCCGAGAAATTCTCGCGTGCTCCGGACGCGCGTTTCGTTCCCGCCCCCGCGGACGGCGTCCTCCCCGAGGACTTCTTCTCCACCACAAACCTCCCCACTTATGTGAAGGTGAAGGGGAATTGGCGGATGCCGAAGGAGCCGCGAATGGATTCGATCCTCACCCTCGACAAGTCGGGTGAGCTCTGGATTCGCGAGGGGCGGCGGCTGCGGAAGGGGGACCTCGTCGCCGTCGGGCAGAAGGAAGACGGGAGCGACGGGATCTACGTCCACCTCTCGGCCTTCCTCGGTGACTCGGCGGAGGGCGAGTTCAAGTTCATGACGAGCGAGGTGTCGCGCGAGAAGCCGATCGACTACGCGCTGATGGCCCGCATCCTCCTCGAGGAGCGCGATCGCGGCGGCTATCCGGTGTGGGTCGCCGGGCCGGCGCTCGTCCATTCGCGGGCCCGCGCCGACATGGCCTGGTTCATCGACAACGGCTTCGTCGGCGCGATGCTCGCCGGCAACGCCGTCGCCGTCCATGACATCGAAGCCTCGATCTTCCGCACGACGTTAGGCATGACCTCGTCCGGCGAGGCGAGCACCGGCGGGCACGGTCTGCACATGCGGGCGATCAACAAGGTGCGCGCCGCCGGCTCGATCGCGAAGGCGGTGGAGCAGGGGATCATCACCGACGGGATCATGTACTCCCTGGTGAAGAAGAACGTCCCCTTCATCCTCACCGGCTCGATCCGCGATGACGGTCCGCTTCCCGACGTCATCACCGACGCGATCGCGGCGCAGGACGCGATGCGCGCGCACGCGATCAAGGCGACGATGGCGATCCTCATCGCCACCGCGCTTCACGCGATCGCCACCGGCAACATGCTCCCCGCGTTCGTCACCGATGCCGACGGCAGCCTCCGCGAGCTGGCGACGATCTGCGTCGATTCCTCGGAGTTCGTGGTCAGCAAGCTGAAGGACCGCGGCACGCACCAGGCCTTCGGGGTCGTCACCAACGCGCAGGACTTCATGCACATCCTGCGGCTCTACGTCGAGCGTGAGCTCGGCGTTCGCGAAGCGACGAAGACGAAGCCCGCGGTCGCCGCGCGGTGAGCGCCGCCCAGAAGTCGGCGCCCCTGGCCGCGCCGGCGGTCGAGCCGCGCACCCGCTTCCTCCGCGAGATCGCGGCGCGGGTTCCGGCGTCGCGCGTCACGGAGCTCTACCTCTTCCCGCCGATGCGCCAGGGCGGGATCGAGACCGGCGTCGCCGTGATCGCGCTCGCTGTCGAGGACGAGAGCTCGACTCGGCAGACGGTCTACACCGCCACCTACCGCCTCACGCTCAAGGGCGCCGACCGCGGCAAGTGGGAGGCGACGCTGCAGGCCGAGGCCGACGCGCCGCTGCTCACCGTCGGCGCCGTGGTGCAGGGGGTCCAGCGCCGCAGCGGCGACGAGATGGAGCCGGAGCGCCTGACCGGGGCGGACCTCGCCGAGTTCGCGCCCCCTGAAGCGCCGGTTTGAGGAAGCGGTTCCGTAGCGGCGACAAAGGCGACCGGCGCGAAACGGCCGAACAGCATTGAATAGGAGCCACGGAGCGCACGGAGCGGTTGGATGCCTGCGCAATCCCAGGCTATTTCATCCGCCCCGAACGACGTTGGGGCAAGCGGGGCGAGACCATCTCACCCACTTGCCCCAATGTTTTTCCGCGCTCGCACCGGGATCGTCACCTGCGCATGCAGGTGATCCAACCGCTCCGTGCTCTCCGTGACTCCTGTTCAAATGCAGTACCGCCGTCCCTCCCCCGCCTAACGGCGCCGTCTCTCCACCCCGTCGGGCCGCTGGTCGCGGGGGAGGGCGTAGCGCGAGGTGATCAGCCGGTGGAGGTCGCGGGCGTCCTCGATCGTCTCGTTGGCGACGTCCACCCCGGGTGGGGTGATGAGGAAGGGGCGCACCTGGTCGCCACCCGCCGAGCCGTGGGCACCGACCTGGTCGTCGAAGGAGACGATCTCGTAGCCGTCGTAGGCACCGAAGAGGACCAGGTCACCGCCGTTAGGCTGGTTGACCAGCGACTCGATCGCGCGGAGGACGTGGGGCTCCGTGCCGTAAACCACCAGCGGATCCTCGCCCTCGACGCGCGTCACCCGCCCATCGCGGATCCACGAGCGCCCCGCCTTGCCGATGGCGATGACGTCGCCGCGGTCGCGTGACATCACGACCCCGATCCCCGGATGCTCGACCAGCGCCTGGCGCAGCGCCTCGCGCCGCACGTCGGCGCTGATGTCCACCGACTCGAGCGCGCGGTCGTCGTCGGCGAAGTAGACGAGGGCGAGCGAGGAGCTGTACGTCACGACGATCTCGTGCTTCGCCTCGACCCGGTACTTCTCGGGTACGATGATCTCGCGCAGCCCGTACTGCTCCCGCACCCAGCGCCCGGTGCGCGCCAGCAGGCGGCGGAAGCGGCGCGCGCTCGGCGGCGCCGCGCCGGCGACGGTGTCGAAGGCGCGGGCGCCGACCTCGGCGTACTCGCTCTGCTCGGCGAAGCTCGCCAGCGCCGTCTGTGCCTCACGCTTCTGCTTCGCCGCGTAGCGATCGAGGATCCGCTGCACCGTCGTGCCGAGCGACTCGCCGTACTCGACGCGGTAGCTCGCCGACGGCGTCATCCCGTGGTCGGAGAGGATCACCAGGTCGTAGGCTCGCCCCGGGCGCGAGCGCATCATGCGCAGGATCTCGGCGATGCGCGCGTCGGTGCGGCGCAGGTCGCGCAGCGCCGCCCTGCTCGACGGCCCGAAGTGGTGCGCGAGCTCGTCGTACTGCATGAACGTGCTGTAGATTATCGGCACGCCGAGGTACACGTCGAGCACGATCGCCATCGTCTGCAGCTCGCGGACGATGACGTTCGTCAGGATGCGGACGAAGGGAAAGATTCCTTCCGAGTGCGTGCGGCGGCGGGCGAGCTCGCCGACGTTGCGCTCCCATTCCTCGCGCAGCCACTCGAGGACCGCCTGCGCCGCCATCCGCAGCATCCGGATCGGGTGGATCAGCATCAGGATCGCCATTCGCGTCCCGCCGAGCCGGCGGTACACCGAGAGGCGCTCGCGCGTGGCGACGGTGAAGGCGACGGTGCGCGCGTCGCCGTCGAGCAGGTTCACGTAGCTCGACCCGCCGTACAGCGCTCCCGACGCGGCGATGCGGTCGCGGATGTACTGCACCCCCTGCGGCGCATTGCAGGTGATGACGCGATGTGCTTGCTTGTCGTAGAACCGGAACGCGGGGATGCGATCGTTCTCGCCGTACATGATCCCCGCCTGGCAGTACGGGGTCGCGCTCGGCAGTCCGCAGAACCAGTGGCGCACCGAGTACCCGCCGTCGCGGAGCAGCCGGGCGATGGTCGGGCAGTACCCGAGATCGAGCGCGCGCCGCAGGTCGGCGTGGCTCAGCGCGTCGATCTGGAGGACGATGAGTCCGCGCTTCGCCGGCACCCGGCGCTCGTGCCGGAAGAGCGAGTACTTGAAGCGATAGTACCACCCGAGGAGCGAGCGCACGGGCGGCTTCGCCGCGGCGACGCGGTTGCCAGCGCCATCACCACCAGCAGCGAGGTCAGGAGAGGACATGCAGGACTCGGTGACGCTCGGCGTCATGATCGCCTTCACGGCGGGGATACTGAGCTTTCTCTCCCCCTGCGTGCTCCCGCTCGTGCCGAGCTACGTCACCTTCGTGACCGGACTCTCGCTCGAAGACCTGTCGCGGGCCCGCCGTGTCGCGCTGGTTCATTCGCTCCTGTTCGTCTGCGGATTCACCGCGATCTTCGTCGCGCTCGGCGCCGGCGCGACCGCGCTCGGCGTGCTGCTCGCTGCGTATCGCGAGTGGATCAGCCGCATCGGCGGCGTCCTCCTCGTCGTCTTCGGCCTGATCCTGCTCGAGGTGATCCGCGTTCCCGCGCTCGCCCGTGATCGTCGAATCTACTTCGCGAACAAGCCGATCGGGTACCTGGGCAGCGTCCTCGTCGGCGTGGCCTTCGGCGCCGGATGGACGCCGTGCATCGGTCCGGTGCTCGGCGGCATCCTCTCGCTCGCGTCGGCGACGGCGAGCGTCGGCCGCGGGGTCGGGCTCCTCCTCGCCTATTCGGCGGGGCTGGCGATTCCCTTTCTCCTCGCCGCGCTGGCGATCGAGCGGTTCATCCTCGTCTTCGTCAGGATGCGGTCGGCGCTCGCCTGGGTCTCGCGCATCTCCGGCGCGCTCCTCATCGTCGTCGGCATCCTCCTGGCCAGCGGCTGGTTCACGATGCTCGCCGCCTTCCTGCAGCGGCTCACCCCCGCGGCGCTGCAGGGGCGCCTCTGACCCGGCGACGTTAGGCCTGACGCTCGCTCGAGACGTCCTCGGGCAGCCATTCGGCCGCGCGGCGGAGCAGGTCGCGGACCGGCACCGGCTTGAGGAGGACGTCGCGGCACCCGGCCGCCCGGCACCGCTGCACGGTGAGGGTGTCGTCGTGACCCGTCAGCGCGACCGTCACCGGCGGCATCGCGCGTCTCCCGGCGAGGAGGGTGAGGACGCTCAGCCCGTCGCCGTCAGGCAGCGTCACGTCGAGCAGCATCAGGTCGGGTCGCTCCGCCTCGCAGGCGCGAACCGCCGACGCCACGGAGTCGGCGACGACGACTCGCCGCCCCGTCTCCTCGAAGAGGATCCGCAGCGGGTCGGTGACATGGCTGCTGTCGTCGACGATGAGCACGAGCGGCCGGTGCTCGCCCGTCATTCGGCGCGCGGGTGAGTCGGGATCGTGAAGAAGAAGCGGCTGCCGCGTCCGAGCTCGCTGTCGAGCCAGATCCGCCCCCCGTGCAGCTCCACCAGGCGGCGCGCGATCGTCAGGCCGAGCCCCGTCCCATGATGCTGCCGCGACGCCGACGCATCGACCTGCGCGAACTCCTGGAAGACGAGATCGTGATGATCGGCCGCGATCCCGATCCCGCTGTCCCCGACCTCGACGAGGATCGTCGAACGATCCTCGAAGTAGGGACAGGCGTGCACCCACACGTGCCCACCCGGCGGCGTGAAGTCGATCGCGTTGCCGAGCAGGTTGCCGAGGACGTGCGCCAGCTTCTCGCGGTCGGCGACGACCTTCGGCGTGTCGGCACCGATCTGGACGTCGAGCTTGAGCTGCTTGCGCGCGACGAGCGACTCGTTGAGCCGCCGCACCTGGTCGATGACGTCGCCGATCGAGACTTCGGTCGGCGCGAGCTCGAGCTGGTTCGCGGCGCCGCGCGCGTAGGTGAGGATCTCCCCCACCATCTCGAGCAGCCGGCGTCCACCACCGATGATCCCGGCGATGCTGTCCTGCTGCCGTCCGCTCAGCGGTCCGAGGATCCCGTCGCGCAGGATCTCGGCGTGGGTGATGATCGCCGTCAGCGGGGTGCGCAGGTCGTGCGAGATGTTCGCCAGGAACTGCGTCTTCAGCGAATCGCGCGCGTTCAGCTCGGCGATCTCGCGGAGCGCCGACTGGTATGCATTCTCGATCGCGGCCAGCCGCGACTCGACCGAGGCGGCGGGGTTGAGGGAGCCCGCCGCACTCGCGTCAGTTCGTGACGTCATGGGGAAAACCTATCCGTGCTCGCCGGCTCTGCCAATAGCGTGTCCTCCTCTCCAGTGTCCTCGTCGCCGCCACGCGCGATCGACTCTTCCAGCTCCTGGCGCCGCAACAGCCGCCAGTATCGCCCCCGTGCCTGCATCAACTCGGCGTGCACCCCCTGCTCGACGACCCTTCCTTCATCGAGCACGATGATCCACGACGCATCGCGCAGGGCGCTGATGCGGTGCGACGCGATCACCGCCGTCCGCCCGGCGAGCGCGGTGCGCAGCGAACGAAGGATCTCCGCCTCGGTGTGTGAATCGACCGCGGACAGCGCATCGTCGAGCAGCACGATCCGTGGCCGGCGCGCCAGCGCACGGGCGAGTGCCGCGCGCTGCTTCTGCCCGCCGGAGAGATTGATGCCCCGTTCGCCGAGCATTGTTCCCCATCCGTGCGGAAATCCCGCGATCGTGTCGTCGAGCTGCGCGACACGCGCCGCGAACTTCGCGTCCTCCGGCACCGTCTCGCTCTCCGCCGCCTTGAGCCCGACCGGGAGCGGGTGCGACGCCAGCCCGTATGCTACGTTCGACGCGATGGTATCGCTGAACAGCAGCGACTCCTGCGGGACGT
>DASSZC010000178.1:0-3708 GCA_035702925.1 Gemmatimonadaceae bacterium
ATCGTCATGACCGCGGCGGCGCCGAGCAGGGTCCAGTAGATATGTCGCATGGTCACTGTACCGGGATGCGGCTGCGGTAGAACTGCTTCTCCATCGACTCCTTCTCCGCGCGCCAGCTGTGCAGTGCGTGAAGCAGCGTCGCGTCCTCCGGCTTGAAGGCTCTGGTGTCGCGCTGGCCGGTCATCCAGCTGCCGCGTACCCACTCGGTATAGTATCCTTGTGATACTAAAAGGAAGGTCCGCGTCGCCGTCGCGTCGTTTCGGCCGACGTCGAAGGAGACGGTGAAGCGCTGGCGTGGCGATGTCTGCAGGTAGTTCTCGTCGGCGCTGACGATCGCGGTGAGGGCGACCCTCTCGTGCTTCCCCGCCGCACCTTCGACGTCGGAGGCCTCGATCGTGCGCACCGGCACCCGTCGCACGCTCGCCGCGACGGCGAGCCGGTCGATCCGCCACTGGTCGGCGAGGAAGGAGATGCGGACGCGCATCGAGTCGCCGCGCGCGGTCACCGGGATGACGGCGGCGACGTCGCGCCAGGCGATCGGACCGTAGTCGGAGAGCTTCGATACCTGTTCCCACTCGCCATTCGCGCCCTGCACCGCTACCCGCATCCCGAGCTTGCCGTTGTACCACCTGCCTAACGCGACGGTCGGGCCGATCCTGCCGAGGTCGTTCTCCATCCAGTCGAGCGACCGCGCACCGGGGCGGGCGAGCATGTAGTCGTAGAAGAGGATCGTGTTGAGCAGCGAGTTGCGCATGCGGAGCACGATCGCGACGCTGTCGCTCCCCGACGGCCTGGGGAAGACGAGGTCGATGTGGTCGTCCATGTCCTCGACGCTGACCCCGGCAAGCGTCCCCTCGTCGGTGCTGAAGAGGACACCATCCGTGCGCGCCAGGCGCGGGGCGACGTCGCGCCCGGCACGGTCGCGAGCGGTCATCCCATTCACGTAGTGGGCGACGGCGACGGGCCGGCCTTTCTCGTCGGGGAGCACCATCTCACCCGGCGCATGCGTCGCCTCGACGAGGGCGAGGTGATTGATGTAGTGCGTCTCGAGCGCCTCGTTCCAGACCTGCAGCCTGACGATCCCCTGCGAGTCCGGCTGCGTCCGCAGCCGGTCGATGTCCCGCGCCTCGAGCAGGGGCGCGATGCTGTACGAGAACCCCTCGGCCTCGAGCACCGGCGTCCCCGCGCTGTCGGCATAGATGGTGGGGCACGACCCGAAGCACTTCGGGTCCATCGCGCAGGCGAGCCCGATCCCGCCGGCGAGCGTCGCCGCGGTGGCGAGCAGCGAGTAGCCTACCGTCTTCCCGGCGTTGATCTCGGTGCGGAAGGTCTCCATCCCGATCACGCTGTCGAGCGGAATCGCGGATGTGGGGCCGACGAGCTGCATCATCGGTCCGTAGCGCACTCCCTTGCCGTACACCGTGTTGCGGACGATGGTCGCCCCGTCCTTGAAGACGACGGTCGATCCATCACTGAGGTGTGCCTTGAGCGGCGACTCGACCGTGGTCGAATCGCTCGTCCGCCGATCGAGCGGCTCGACCGACGCACCGCGGGAGATGATGCAGCCGGTGATCGAGATGGCGAGAGCGGCAGCGCCGAGTGTGAGCCAGCGGGGCGAAGGAAACGCAGGTCGCATGGTTGCTCCGGGTCGAGGGCGAAGCGGGGCGTGACAGCGGACCATGGAAACATCCCGCGCCCGGCGCAAGGCCGCGATACGTCGAGTGACGTAGGACGGAAGGGCACTGCTGTTGAACAGGAGTCGCGGAGAGCACGGAGCGGTTGTGATTGAACCCTCCCGCCGGTTGTCACCCACCGGCCCGGAACAGCTTGGGGGCAAGGAGGTGAGATCATCTCGCCTCGCTTGCCCCCAGTCAGTTCGCGCCTTTCTTGTCAGTGGCGTAGTTCTGCAGTCACCCAACCGCTCCGTGCGCTCCGTGGCTCCTGTAGAATATCGCCGCTGTTACAATCGCAGTTGATCAGGAGCCCGCGAAGAACAGCGCCGCCTCACCCCCGCCGCAGCTTCCCCTCGTACCCTCGCTTCGCCCGGTGCGCGTTGTACGCGCGCTGAGCGACGTACTTGGCGTCGGCGGCGTCGAAGGTCGCTTCGTCGAGTCGCTCGGCCATCGCTTCGAGGTCGCTCACCTGCTCGCCGAGCAGCGCGGATTCCGCTGGTGCGCAGGCGCGAAGCTCGGAGACCATCTCGCGCAGCACGTGGCTCGCGCCGTCGTTGTCGCCGTTCTCGCGGCGGCGCAGCGATTCCTCGCGGGCGCGCGCCGTCTTCACGAGGAGGAGCTCCTCCTGCACCACCGGGTCGCGATGTCCGCTGCTGGAGAGCGGCGAGCGGATCGGGACCGTGACCAGCTGGCGGGTGACGCCGCCGTCGGCGGTGAGGACGTCGGCGGTGATGCGCAGCGAGGCAATGTCGGCGTCGGGCGCGTCGCCTAACGTCGGGACGAAGAACTCGAGCATCAGCGACTTCGGCTCGCAGGCATAGATGTCCCCGATCTCGACCCGGCGGCCGTGCGGGACCGGCGTCGACGGATAGTCGTGCCAAACGGTGGTGAGCTGCACCGCGTCGGAAGGACGGATCTCGATCGCCACGTTCTGTGCGGCGAGGGAGAGCAGCCCCTCGATCTCTTCCTCGAAGACACCCGGCGCCTGGTCCGGGCGCTCGATGTAGTACGTATTCCCAGCCCCCGCATCGGCCATCGCGCGGAGCAGCGCCTCGTCGTAATCCGCGCCGAAGCCGACGGTGCTCGTCGTCACCCCCGTCCGCGCCGCGGTCGCCGCGAGCCCGGTGAGCTTCTGCGGATCGGTGATCCCCATGTTCGCCTGCCCGTCGGTGAGGAGGAGGATGCGATTCATCCCTCGCTTCTCCCCGCGCGCGTGCGCCGCGACCAGCTCCCGCCCGCGCAGCCAGCCCCCGCTGAGGTTCGTCGAGCCGCCCGGCTCGATCTGCTGGATAAGGTGCGCGACCGCCGCGCGCGGGGTGTGCTCGTCGGCGATCGTGTGAACGTCGCCATCGTAGACGACGATGCTCACCTGGTCCTCCGGCGCGAGGCGCCTGACGAGGAATGCCGCCGCGTCGCGCGCGGCGGCGAGCTTCTCCCCGTGCATCGATCCCGAGCGGTCGAGCACGAGCGAGAGATTGAGCGGAGCGCGCGCGCCGGTCGCCGCCGGTGCCTGGCCGTCGAGCTTGATCAGCGCGCGGACGACGTAGCCGTGCTGGGTGGTGACGAACTCGTAGTCGAGCAGGAGCTGGTGTTTCATCGGACACTCGTCGCTGGAGGTGAATCCAGGATACGAGGGCCCTCTGACAGTGCCGGCCCTTCAAGACGAGCCGGCACCGCGACGCTCAACACCCCGGGTACTTCTCCCACCACTCCTCGCTCCGCTCGTACCCGATCACCAGGTCGTCGGCCAGCCGCGCGATGACCTCGCGCAGCTCGAGCGCCTCGACCCACCGGTGCGGAATCGCGCTCGCGCCTAACGCTGCGCCGAGCAGGTTGCCGGTGATCGCCCCGGTGCTGTCGCTGTCCCCGTCGTGATTGACCGCGAGGCGCACCCCACCCGCGAAGTCGTCCTGAAAGACGAGCGCGCAATAGACCGCAATCGCCAGCGCCTCCTCGGCGACCCATCCGGCACCGAGCGACTCGACACGCTCCGCCGAGGGCGAGCCGTTGCTCGCCAGCGCGACCGCGCGATCCA
>DASSZC010000372.1:0-2110 GCA_035702925.1 Gemmatimonadaceae bacterium
GCGACGATCTTCATCGGGGCGGGGGCGCTGATCTGGTACTTCATGCTCCGCCCGCGCGATGCCGCGGCGTCGGAGCTGACGTGGACGGTCGCATCGAGCCTCCTCTCGCCAGTCGGCGACCTGCTCGGCGTGCTGGCGATCGCGCTCATCCTCATTCGCGGAAGCAATCGCGTGTCGATGCACGCGCTGTGGATCATGGGCGCCGGGCACCTGTCGATGGTCGCAGCGGATCTGCTCTACACGCCGCTCTCGCTCTCCGGCACGTACCGCGGGGGCGAGCCGGTCGACATCCTCTGGATGGTCGGCGACGCGCTGGTCGTCATCGGCGCGGCGTACCAGCACCGCGTCGGCCGGGTGAGCGCCGCGGTGCCGACGCGGCTGCAGCAGCATTTCTCGCGGCTCCCGTACCTGTTCATCGTCATCGGCTTCCTCCCGATCCTCGTCGCCGCCGAGCGGTGGTCGCGGAACGACCGCCTCGTCCTCTACGCGACGGTGGTGCTGACCGCGCTCGTCCTCGCCCGGCAGTTCGTGGCGATGCGCGACAACGAGGATCTCGCCCGCGAGCGCGAGCTGCAGGAAGCGCGCTTCCGGTCGCTCGTCCAGCGGGCATCGGACACGATCACCGTGGTCGATGCCGAGGGAACCATCCGCTACCTGAGCGGCTCGGCAGAGCGGCTGTTCGGCTACCCCGCGGAAACGCACATTGGCGAGACGCTGACCGCGCGGCTGCACCCGCAGGACGTCGCGCCGGCGCTGGCGCTCCTCGAGCAGGCACGGGCGGGGACGACCCCCGGCTCGGCGATGCGCCTGCGCGTCAGGCATCGCGACGGGAGCTGGATCCCGATCGAAACGGTGGCGACGAACATGCTCGCCGACCCCGCGGTCGAGGGAATCGTCCTCAACTCGCGCGACGTGAGCGAGCGGGTCGCGCTCGAGGCGCAGCTGCTGCATGCGCAGAAGATGGACGCCGTCGGCCGGCTCGCCGGCGGGATCGCCCACGACTTCAACAACCTGCTGACCGCGATCCGCATGACGGCGACGCTCGTCATCGACGAGCTGCCTAACGGTTCGCCGCTGGCCGAGGAGCTGCGCGAGATCGAGCGGTCGGTTGACCGCGGGTCGTCGCTGACGCGCCAGCTGCTCGCCTTCAGCAAGCGCGAGCTGCTCCAGCCGACGCTGGTCGACCCCGCCGAGGTAATCGCCGGGATCGAGCCAATGCTCCGCCGGCTGATCGCGACCGAGATCGTCGTCGAGATCGTCGCCCCCCGGCAGCAGTGGCGGGTGTTCGCCGACCATGGGCAGCTCGAGCAGGTCGTCCTCAACCTCGCGCTCAACGCCCGCGACGCGATGCTGGAGAGCGGCCGGCTGTTCATCGGCGTCGGCGCGACGACGATCGATGTCGCCACCGCGCGCATACATCCCGGGCTCCTTCCCGGCGACTACGTGACCGTCACCGTCCGCGACAGCGGGATGGGGATGTCGAGCGAGGTCCAGGCGCACCTGTTCGAGCCGTTCTTCACGACGAAGGAGGTCGGCAAGGGGACCGGGCTCGGGCTCTCGACGGTCTACGCGATCGTCCAGCGGTGCGGGGGGACGATCCACGTCGACAGCGCGTCAGGCGATGGATCGACGTTCACCGTCTACCTGCCGCGGGCGATTCCCGACGCGGCGGCGAGCCCGGCGAGCGTGCTCACCTCGACGCTCGAGGTCGGGCGCGAGATGATCCTCGTCGTCGACGACGAGGAGACCGTCCGGATGGCGGTGCGGCGCATCCTCCAGAAGTCCGGCTACCGGGTGCTCGTCGCCGCGAACGGGGTCGAGGCGCTCGAGCAGCTCGAGGCGGCGGGGACGCAGGTCGCGCTCGTGCTGACGGACATGGTGATGCCGGAGATGGGGGGCCGCGAGCTGGTCGAGCGGGTGGTGCGCGACTACGCAGGGGTGCGCATCCTCTGCATGTCCGGCTACACCGAGGACCCGACGCTGCGACTCGGACAGCTCGCGGGGGAGCACGGCTTCATCGCCAAGCCCTTCACGGTGGCCGAGCTGACCGCGGCGATCCGGCGAGTGCTCGACGGCTCACCGGCCGAGGGCGCGGAGTCTATGCCGGCGA